>JAFGOU010000257.1 GCA_016926315.1 Chitinispirillaceae bacterium | reverse complement strand
TACCGTCCCGATCCCAGACGCCCGGGGGAGCGGTTCGAGGTTTTCGTCGATTCAACCTGCATGATCAGGGAATGGATAGTATACCCCGCACAATCGAAGCGGCCGGCCTCGGTGAACAAATGGGAGAGCTACCGTCAGGCCGGGCCGTTCATGGTCTCCCTCTACCGCCCGGCGCGCGACCGCACAGGCATGCGGGTCAGAATAACCGGAGTCAAGGTTGTCAAGGAAGGCGGATAAACGTCTGCCGTCCCTTTTCCGGGTACTGGGCGGAACCCTTCCGGTTCTCCTCCTGCTCTCAAACAGCGCCGGTGCGAAGGTCTCCTTTGACCTTCAGGGCGCGGTCCCGTCGTCGATCACCCGCGATTTCCTCGACTCCGGGTACCATCGTATTCTTTCCGCAATCGCGCCGGACCGGCCTGCGGATACGACGCCGATCACCATTATCTACTACACCCGCAACGACCAGCGCAAACTCGGGGTCCGCCTGCCCGAGTGGGGAGGCGGAGGGGCGATCGGCCGCGATACCATCATCGTTCCGGTCGATAAAACCCCGGTCGCCGACATGACGATCGACCGCGTCACGCTGCATGAACTGGTGCATATAGCCCTGGAACGGAGCTACGGCAGGCTCCGGCTGCCCCGCTGGTTCCACGAAGGCGTGGCCATGACGCTTTCGGGCGAGCTCTCCTTTGAAGAGCAGGCCGCGATGTCGCGCGCAGTCTTCGCCGGCCGGCTCCTGCCGCTCGACACCATAGAAAACGTCAACCGGTTCGACGGTTACGGCGCCGCGGTCGCCTACAGCCAGAGCCACCTGACGGTTATTTTTATCATTGCGACCTATGGCATGGACGCGATCCCGGAGCTGCTGGCCGCGGTCAGGAAAACCGGTACCTTTGATTCCGCGCTCATGGCGGTGTTCGGCCTTACGCCGCAGGAATTCGAACACCTGGTTTTTGACGACATCCACAAGCGATACCGGTATCTTTTCCTCATCGGCGACACCTGGCTCTACTGGCTGCCGGCGTCGCTTCTCGTCGTGGTCGCGTTTTTCGCCGTACGCCTTCGCAACAAAAAACGACAGGCGCAGATGGAACAGGAGGAGTCGGCGGCAGCAATGCCTCCCCCAGCGGAGGAGCCGCTGGAGAACGAAGATGAACCGGACGAACTCAACGAGGACGGGACCGCATCCGATGACGATGACGAAGAGGAAGAGGATGGGGACGACCGGCGGCGGTGACGGGGTGCGCTATCTGCCCGAGAGCTTTTTTCGCAGGGCAAGCGCCCGGTCGGGCCGGTTGGTGATGACGGCGTCGACGATCGGGTCGCAGAGAAGGCTTGAAAGCAAGGGCGCGCCGTCCACGGTCCAGACCGCGATCTTCCTGCCGGCCTTTTTCGCCATGACAAAATACCCTCGCTGCGAGGCAAACAGCTTCTTTTCGGGCCCAAGAACGTCGGCAGGCGTTTGATCGCCCAGGGAGAGCGATTCGGCGTTCGCAAGGATAAGCCCGGTCGCAAGCGCCGGGTCGGCCTTTTTCACCTCGGCGGCGATGCGCGGATCGAACGCGGTGAATACGCAACCGGCCGGGTCGAAACGTTTTTTCACGAGCGCGACGACCTCTCCCGTGTACCCCGGCTCCTTGAGCTCGATGTCGAGCCTGATCCTTCCCGAAAGCGCAACCAGCGTTTCCTCGAGTGTCGGCACCCTGAACTTTCTTGCCGATGCGCGTTTCTGAAGCTCCCGATAGGTAAGGCGCGACAGCGCCCCCCGGGCTGCGGCACCGGGAAAGACGGGATCGTGGAATATCACGAGAACGCCGTCCCCTGTTTTTCTTACGTCAAGTTCGACCATGTCCGCGCCGAGGGCGACCGCCCGTTCGAACGCCTCAATGGTGTTCTCATGCGCGTGCTTCGACGCGCCGCGATGTGCGACGATCATGACCATACCGTCGATTATATTATTTTGCCGTGAGAAAATCCACGAGGAGGCGGACGCCGAAACCGGTGCCGTATTGCGGCACCTCCCCGCGCGCGCCGCCTTCGTTCCAGGCGGTCCCGGCGATGTCGATATGAGCCCAGGGTGTCTCACCAACGAACTCCTGGATGAACGCCGCCCCGGTAATCGACCCGGCGTACCCTTTTTTGAACTTCGACAGATTGCGAAGATCGGCTATATCGCTTTTCAGGGAATCGCGGTATTCCTGATAGAGCGGAAACCGCCAGACGCGTTCGCCGGTCCGCTCGCCTGCCGCGAAAAGCGCCCCGGCAAGGGTGTCGTCGTTGGTATACAGTCCTGCCGCGATATCGCCGAGCGCCATGATGACGCTGCCGGTAAGCGTGGCGAGGTCCACGATACGCGCCGGGCGATAGGTCCTGATGCAGCAGGCGATCGCATCGGCGAGCACGAGCCTCCCTTCGGCGTCGGTGCTGTTGATCTCAACGGTTTTACCGGCGAACGACGGATAGATGTCGCCGGGAAAATAGGCCTTTGCATCAACCGCATTGTGTGCGGC
>JAFGOU010000256.1 GCA_016926315.1 Chitinispirillaceae bacterium | reverse complement strand
TACCTCACGGCTTTTATAGGGCCCGCGGATGGCGGGTATGGCACAGTAGGTGCAGCCATGTGAGCACCCCTCGGCTATTTTGAGGTGCTGGGTGTGCATGGGCGGGGAAAGTTCGCGGGCGAATGCCGGGGAGTCCTGCGGATGAAGCTTCTGGCGGAGTACGGTTTCACCGTCATGAACGCCGATCCACAGGTCGACTTCAGGGAATTTGCCGTGAGCCTCGATCCTGAACCGTTCCGAGAAACAGCCGGCGACCACCAGCGTCGTGCAGCGGCCGGTTTTTTTGAATGAGGCGAGTTCAAGGATCGCGTTGATCGCCTCCTCCTGGGCTTCGCGGATAAAGGCGCAGGTATTGACGACGAGGACATCGGCAGCGGAGAAATCGTTGGATATCACATAGCCGGCCTGTTTGTACAGGTGCAGGATCCGTTCGCCGTCGACCTGGTTTTTCGAACAGCCGAGATTGTGGAGTGCGACCACCGGCATGGGGTAACGGTTCACCAGGTGCCGGAATTGTCCTGCCAGCCGGAAGAACCCCAGTCATTGGAAGGTATCGTGTTCGTTTCCTGGCTCTGCGGTGCGGTCACCGCTTTTTGTTGTACCGGTACCGGTTCTGATTCTGGTGCCGGTGTATGGCCGGTCTGCATTGACCGGCTCTCCGGTGCCGCCTGGTCATTTGACTTCCGGTCGACCCAGAAATCATAATTCGCCGGTTTGAGAACGTTTTCGCCGAACGTTCTGGCGTCTGAAATGGAGGCAAACCTGCCGATACGGACGCGATAATAGGTGCCCTGAAGATCGGGTCGGGGGTTCTCCACTTCGCTCACGTAGGCCGGATACCCTTTTTCCCTGAGTTCCGTTGCCAGTTCGTCGGCAAGGTGTCGTGACACCATGCTCGCGACCTGGGTTATATATGCCCCTCCGGGGGTGAATGCCGGAATAAAGGATTCCGGTTCATTCAATGAAAACGTGGGATCGATTTTTTTTTCGGGTTCTTTCGTTTCGCTGTAAAATTCATTGAATACGTCGGCGGTATCGGTTTTTTCCGGGACGGCAGCCTGAATGTCGGCGGCCGTCTGCGTTGCGGGTTTTTGTTTTTGTCCACAGCCGATAACGGCGAGACACAGTGCCGTAACAATGACAATAAAACTCCTCGGCGCCATAATTCCTCCTGCCCTGTCGGTAACCGTCATACCAGTAAAATATAATGCGCCTACTGCAACTCCCCGGGTAATTGGCTCAGGAGCCTTTTCGCCTCTATCGCCTGCGGGGTATCTCCGTACTGATCGACGAGCTTCTGCAAGGTCCGGATGGCTTCGGAAATCCTGCCTTTGCGGATCTTATCCATTGCCTCCTGGGAGAGCGCGGCCGCTTTTTCGAGCCGCTGCGAGTATTTTTTGCCCCGTGCCGGGCCCGTTGCGGCGTCGGTATCGCACGCCTTGAAAGCGTACTCGCCGTAGCTTACGTTTAGACAGGCCGGTTTCCCGTCGATGGAGGTGCAGATCTCCTTGTTGTCAAAAAGAAAATGTTTGCCCTGTTTGCGGTAGGACGCCTGGAGCTTGAGCACTTCGGCGTTGTTGAAATAGACGGTGAGACGGTGCGGAAGCTGAAGGCCGTCGCGGTTCTCGTAGACAAAGAGATACCGTGCTTTCATGATGTCCGGAGCCGGTTTTTCGGAGCCGGCGCCGTAAGTGCGTGAATGGCGTATGGTGGAGAGTTCGTAGACAAGCCGTGTTTTGGCGTCGATGGTGAGGGTCAGCATGCTCAGCCAGCTTTCATGAACGATCGAGCCCATGTCCTGATATGAATAGGAAAAACGTTCGCCTTTCGGCGCAAGGGAAAGCGTATAGGCCGCTTCGTGCGCGTAGGTACAGGTATCGCGCAGAACGTTTGTTTCCCGCATGATTTCGGAGAATTTCGCTGCTTCACGGTATTTTACGACCGATGATACGACGATATCAATCAGCTCCACGGGATTCATGATACCGCTCAGGAGCTCGCGGGTTTTTGATGAGTATCCTTCATTCTCAAGCACGAGGTCAAAGGCTTTTCCATTGAATCGTTCATTATAGCGGGGTTGTTCAAGCTTGAGGCTGTCGAGCGCGCCTTTCATCTCCTCGGCGATTTTTCCGGAAAGCGTGACCGGAACGCAGTATTTCTTCGGAAAAAAGGGAAACAGAAGATCCTGGGGAGACTGGATGCTCTTGATCAGTGCGTAGCCGTCGGGCAATTTGTCCGCGGAGGCGTTAAACGGTAGTGAAAGCAGGCAAACAGCCAGCGTGCCGAGGGTAATGATGGTGGTTTTCATAATCAGAGCAGCCCTTTCGTTGTTGGAAGTGAACCCGGTGCCTTGGAATTGATGGCGCATGCAGCGGAGAGCGCGCGTCCGAACGCCTTGAAAATGGCCTCCAGAGAGTGGTGGCTGTTCCGTCCGCGGAGCAGGTCGATATGCATCGTGATTTTCGCGTTATCGGTAAATGCCTTGAAAAAGTCCTCCGCCAGGTCGCATTCGAAGTCGTTGATCGTACGGTCGGTTAGGTTGACCGAATAGAGCAGGTTCGGCCGTCCCGCGATATCGAGGCATACCCGGCCGAGGGACTCGTCCATGGGCACGTGACTCGTACCGAACCGGGTGATACCCTTGCAGTCTCCCAGCGCCTGAAGCAGCGCCATGCCGAGGCAGATGCCGATGTCCTCGGCGCTATGATGAAAATCCACTTCGGTATCCCCGGTGCAGTCAAGCGTGAGGTCGAAAAGTCCGTGTTTGCTGAACAGGGTCAGCATATGGTTCATGAAGCCGTTCCCGCTGTTGACCATGGAGACGCCCCTGCCGTCGATGGCGAGCGATAGTTCGATGGAGGTCTCCCTGGTTTTCCGGGTGATGGTCGATTTTCGTTCCATGCGGTGCTCCTTATCGCTCTGCGGAAAAAAATGATCCGAAAGCCTTTTTCAGCGCTTCGTTTTCATGGGGTGTTCCGATGCTGATACGCAGGCAGCCCTCAAGCATCGGATAGGACGATACGTCACGGACCAGTATTCCACTCCGCTTGAGCGCATCGAACAACCGCGCTTTTTCACGGTACCGTATGAGAATAAAATTTGCGGCGCTCGGATAAACCTCGTCCAGAGGCAGGGTTTTTAAGAACGTGAGCAGATGGTCCCGTTCGACGGTAATCGTCTGGTGAGTGGAGAAAATGGCGTCACGGTTTTTCAACAGGGTCTGTGCCGTATATTCGATGAGAAAGTTTAGGTTATACGGCAGTTTGATTTTATTGATCTCCCGGACGATATCAGGATTTCCCACAAGGTAACCGAGTCGCAAGCCGGCACCCGCAAACGCTTTTGAAAACGTCCGGGTGACGATCAGGTTCGGGTGGTCCTTGAGGAGCGGGATCGCGTCATACCCGCCGAATTCGACGTACGCCTGGTCAAAAACACAAAACCCCTTATGCTCGCGCAGAATGCTGCGCAGGTCGTTTTCGCCGATCGTGCTGCCGGTCGGGTTGTTCGGGGAGCATAGAATCAGCATGCTGCCGGGATATCGTTCGACAGCGGCGATGATCGCCGGGATATCGTAGGTCAGTTCCCGGGTAAGCGGAACGGTATTGGGAGTCGCGGCAAGTCCGCTCACCAGCAGTTTGTACACGGTAAAAGTGGGTTCGCAGAACACCACGGTGGAATCACGCGTCACCAGTGACAGCAGCAGCACGAGCAGCATCTCGTTGGAGCCGTTACCGACGATAACGCTGCCCTTTTCCACGCCGGCATACTTCGCAAGGTCGTCCTTCAGTTGTTCGGGAATGAAAGGCGGATACCGGTTCCAGGGACGTTCGACGCAGTATCGTGCCACCTCCTCTTTGATTTGTCGCGGCCAGTCGTAGGGATTTTCATTCTGATTGAGTTTTATGGCACACTCCTCCGGTTCAAGGTGGTACGCCTTGAGCGCGCGAATACTGCTGTTTATCAGAGCGGTGGCTTCCTCAAGATTCATAGTGCCTGGTGATTTTTTCTACGAGGGCATTCACGCCCTTTTCAAGCTCGTTGAGTTCGACGACCAGATAGAAACAAAGGGCGATTACGCCCACAGCGGCGAGGATGAGCAAAACGGTAAACATGAAAGGCCCCCTACGTATGCTACGAAGACAAAATACAATCCGTCAGCAGGGGGAGGAACAGAAAAGAGCGCCGCTTGAGGTGCGGCGGCCCGACAGGTTCGGGAAGATCCGGTCCTGTTACAGTCGGAACTCGCGGTCCACGATTTCCGAGATAAACCGGTCGAGCGACACGGGATAGTAGTGGAATTTAGGGCCGAAAATCAGTCCGGTGCGGGTGTTTTCCTGCGCCATGAGGGAGTCGTTGACGCGGTTCAGGTGCTCTTCGGGTTTTTCCTCAAATTTCTGAACCTTGAAATATTCGTTCTCCACCTTGATGTGCTTGTTGTTCGAATAGGCAAAAGAGAATACGCGTCCCTGAATATCGTGATCAAAGGTCTCAGGATCGAATACTTCACCGAAGGTTTCCTGCAAAGCCTGGGGTGAAATAATGAATTTTGGAGACACGTTGATTTTGCCGTTTATCTCAACCGTATGGGAAGGGTTTTCATCATTGGGGGCGATGAGGATGTACGGGAGATGGTGGTATCCTGAAACAAAACCGCTGATGGGGCGGCGCAGGATGTCGGTCCTGCAATAGATCTCGCGCAGCATTTCGTTGTTGCCGGACTGAAAGTTCCATTGATTCATGGGCGCTGGCACTGGCTCCTGGTGAAAAGTGGTGCTTTATCGACAGCCGAAACGGCATACGGTATGAAAATACTTCATTTCAACCGCTCTTCCCAGCGTGATGATCACGAATGGGCCGGTGACCCTGATGTAATTTCTTCACCTGGATATCCCTGGAGGCATACCATCACTTGGCGTGAAGGAGGTCGTATGAAAAAGACGGTGGCGGCAGCTGCGGCGATTATCGCCTTGATCACCCTTCTTGCCTTCGTCTATCTCCGTATTGGGACAACCGCCGCGGAGAAAGGCGTCGAGGTCATGAAGGAATCGCAGGGTTCCGTAGAACAAGCGAAACGGAGTGTCGAAGAGCTCAACAGAAGCACTGAAGAGACGAAAAAGGCGCTGGAGAGGATGGGGAAATAGCCGGCTCTCCACGTCAGGAGAGTGTGTCCGGAGAGACTTTTCCCTTGAGGTCGAAGTTCTCGAAAGGTATTCGTCTGGCAAGGTCCGGGACCGTGTCGGTGCATCCTGCCGGCAGGGCATTCCGGTACTTGAGCATGAACCGTTTGGCATACTCCTGCCACGACGTGTTAAAGGAGCCGCCGGACCGGTGCTTTATAATGATGTCGGGCGTTACTATCAGGCGGTGGGTTCTGCGCACCTGCATGCAGATGTCCAGATCGTAAAAATGGAATCCGTCAAAGGTCTCCTCATCGAAACGGATCGCCGGGAACAGCGACGCCCGAATGGCAAAAAAAAGGCCGTCCACGGCAACCACCTCGGCATCCCGGTCGTCCCACGAAAAAACCGTGAGGTGGAAGTTCTCGCCCTTGGCGGTCTCGTGGATGACCTTGCCCTTGATAAACGGCCTTCCGGCCGCCACCCATCCGGGATGCTCCCGGAAAAGATACTGCGTACCCGCCACCCCGACGAGCCCGATTGATGGATCGCAGAATTTTGTCGTCAGGCGGGTGTTCCAGCCCTTTTCCATGAAAAACGCGTCTTCATGCATGAAAACCATGATGTCGCCGCGGGCCTGTGCAACGCCCCGGTTGTAGGCTGCGCAGATGCTCCTGCGTGGTTCCCTGTTGTCGATGCGGAGATATTCAACCTCGCCGGCGGCGGTTTTCGAGACGTTCCGTTCATGGAGCGTCCAGGAGGGATCCTGTTTTGAGCAGACCACCATGCTGATCATGGGTATTATGGTACAGGAAAAACAGCAGGAGCGCAAAAGAAAAAGCAAACAGCATGTTGCGGGTTATTTCCGTGAATTCAGGGCATGCTCTATTTATTTTATGTTAAACAGGCAGGACCGGGGGTAGGAACATGGAAGAGATAACCGTCAAGAATTCCCATTGGATCCGCATTCCGGTAATAAGGGACGGATTTGACGGCGTCCTATCGGTTGCCGAAGAGGCGCGAAGCATTCCGTTCACGATTAAAAGGGTCTATTACATTTATAACCTGATACACCATAACCGGGTGCTCCGGGGCAAGCATGCCCATAAACAACTCGAACAGGTGCTTTTCTGCATAAACGGCAGTTGCGATATCATTCTCAACGACGGGAAAAACGTTCAGGTCGTGGCGTTGCATGAACCGCATATCGGGATATATCTGGGGCCGCGGCTCTGGCATGTGATGCATAATTTTCGCAACAACTGTATATTGCTGGTGTTCTCCTCCGACTACTTCAAAGAGAGCGATTATATCAGGAATTTTGATGCGTTTCTGCGCTATTGCAAAAGATATCCCGTTCAACGCGGCAGACCGCCTGCAAAGGGTCGGGCGCGCCGATGATTCCTTTCAACGATCTGCGCCGGCATTACGCGTCCTGCAAGGAGACGGTTGATGCAGCCGTGGCGTCTGTTTTATGCAGCGGCAATTACATCATGGGTGCCCAGCTCTCTGCTTTCGAACGGGAATTTGCGGAATATATCGGCGTCCGGTATTGCGTGGGCGTGGCATCAGGGACCGAGGCGATCGCCCTCGCACTTATGGCGTTCGGCATCGGGCCGGGTGATGAGGTGATTACGACCGGCCTGACCGCATACCCCACCATAACCGGGATCATGCAGGCGAATGCGCGGCCGATTGTCGCGGATATTACCCTTGAAGACGGTCTGATCGACTGCAGGAGCGTTGAGGCGCGGATCACCGGTGCAACCAGGGCCATTATTGCCGTTCACCTGTACGGCCAGTGCTGCGACATGGACTCGCTCCGGGAATGCGCCCGGCGTCACCACCTGTACCTCATTGAGGACGCTGCACAGGCGGCCGGATCGGTGTACAAGGGGAGAAAGGCCGGCAGCCTGGGCGACGGTAATGCGTTTTCTTTTTATCCGACGAAAAACCTCGGCGCATTCGGCGACGGCGGCGCAATTACGACCGACAGCGAGACGACCTATCAGCGGCTCCTCATGCTCCGGAATTACGGACAGCGTCGCCGCTACTATCATGACGAACCGGGCATCAACAGCCGACTCGACGAGCTTCAGGCGGCGATATTGCGCGCAAAGCTTCGCTTTCTTGATGGGTGGAACCGCCGGAGAGCGCAGATCGCTGACCGGTATCGTTCCCGGATCCGATCCGTAACCTGCCTTATCGAACGCGATTACGGCGTCTCGAACCACCACTTGTTCGTCGTTCGGCACGACCGGCGTGACGCGTTCATGAAGCATATGGAGGAAAACGGCGTGCAGACGCTCATTCACTATCCGGTTCCGGTCAACCTGCAGAAGGCATATCCGGGTCGCCGCCATGACGACCTTGCGGTAAGTAAACGGTTCGCCGGGACTATCTGCTCCCTGCCGATGTACCCTGATCTGACCGATGAACAGGTCACCATGATTGTGGAGGCGGCAAATGGATTCAAGGGTTGAGCCGGTCCGATTATCCATTGTCATTCCCGTATATCGGGGAGAGGCCTCCATCGGAGCGCTGGTTGACCTTCTCGTCAAGGAACTCGGGCATGATTACCGGCTTGAGATCGTCCTGGTGAATGACTGCTCTCCCGACCGGAGCGAGGAGGTTTGTATCGGGCTGTTTCACCGGCATCCTGACACGGTACGGTTTTACAGTCTCGCGAAAAACGTAGGAGAACATAATGCGGTAATGGCAGGTTTGAACAAGTGCACCGGTGACTGGGCCGTGATCATGGACGACGATTTCCAGAACCCGGTAAGCGAGGTCAAAAAACTGGTGGCGTACGCCGCGGCTCACCCCTTCGATGTCGTGTATACACGCTATGACCGGAAAAAGCATTCGTTGTTTCGTAACCTCGGCAGCCGATTCAACGATTATGTCGCCACGGTCATGCTCAAGAAGCCGAAAGAGCTGTATCTTTCCAGTTTCAAGGCGATAAACCGGTTCCTGGTGAACGAGCTGATCACCTATCGGCTCCCGTTTTCCTATATCGACGGCCTTATCTTGCGGACCACGAGTAATATCGGGGTTGTGACGGTCGACCATGAACAGCGCAGAGAGGGGCGCAGCGGGTATACCCTCAAAAAGCTGGTATCGCTCTGGCTCACCATGTTCACCAACTTTTCCATTCTTCCCCTGCGCGTTGCCACGGGTATTGGTTTTGCCTTCGCCGGGGTCGGGTTTATCATCGGGATCCAGGCGATCGTTGAAAAACTGATGAACCCGTCGATGCCGGTCGGATACACCTTCATGGTCGTGATCGTGACGGTGTTTGCCGGTATTCAACTGCTTGCCATCGGCATGGCAGGGGAATATATCGGCAGGATGTTTCTTCAGCAGAACGGAAAGCCGCAGTATACCATTCGCACCTCTTTTGAATCTTCCCGCCTGCCGGACGCATGAAAATCGGCGGCAATGGTTTGCCGCTCATGCAATCACCCCGCAGGTTTTTTACGGGCGATAACGAAGAGCGAAACGCCGAAGGGAAAAGTAATCGAGCGGAGAAGCGTTTTTTCCAGTCGAAGAATTCCGAGCAGCAGGCTGTTCAGCATCGCACCGGTTTCGACCACGTCCGAACGGGGGGAGGCATCCCTGACAAGGTCGAATTTCCTTTTCAGCAATATCGGGATTGCCAGAAGAATGTTGATATAGGAACAATAGACGATCTCAAAACCGGACTTGGTGAGAAGATCGCTCATATCGTGTCGGTTATATCGCTTCAGAATACCGACTTCCCGGTCGTGACGGCCGGAAAAGGCTTTCAGCGCCGGTTCACGCAGGACGATATGACCATCCTTCGCCAGAAGGTCCTTGATGCCGCGCAGGATGTCCGGCTGGTCCTGATACGGGATGTGGTACAGGACATCGAAGAAAGAGACGAGATCGAAGGTGTTTTTTTCAAATAAAAGGTTTTTCATGTCACCGGTCGACACCTCAAGCCCTTTTCCCCGGCAGTAATCGACGGAACGGTCGTCACAATCGATCCCCCGGGCGTTACCGAACGTCTTGAAATACTCCAGGTTGCCTCCGGTACCGCACCCCACATCAAGGATTTTAAACCGGGCCTTTTCACTTTTTTTAAAGATGATCCGGTTCATGAGATCAAAACAGATCTCACGGGTACCGACATACCACCAGTGCGAATGTTCGATCCTGTATACCTTGTCGACTTCTTCTCTTCTCATCGTTTTCCTGTTAAAATGCAGATCCAGCCGTGTAAACGGGGCTGAGATGCCTGGTTTGCTCTGTCTGAAAATAGGTCTTTAATCTCCTGCATTTCAATGCTCACCTGAATTATCCGGAATAAAACCGTGGTTACCATCTGCGGCTGTAGTTAAGTCCGGGCGGTTATATCTCCCGGTCTTATGGTTTTTCTATTGCTTGTTCTCTGCAGAGCACTATATTTTTAAACATTCCATGCCGAATTGAGGTGGTGAGGAAACATAGCCCGAGCTACGGGACGGTGAATTTTACCAGGATGGCAGGGGTATCGTTTTTTATGGGTGATTCGATGAACGGCAGGAGGAGCGTTGGAACATTTACGTCGAAGATGCTTCTCTTCTTGTTTCTTTTCGTCATTGCGCTTGGTTTGAGGCTGCCGGGGATTACTTTTCACTCTCTATGGTACGATGAGACGAGTACGGCGAACGTGGTGGCGCAGGACAGCTACCACGAACTGTTGAAGGCAATGGATGCGTTTGAAAACACCCCGCCGCTCTTTTTCTTTCTGCAAAAAGCATTTATTTCGGTCTTCAACCTTCCGGTAAACGAGTTTTCACTGCGGTTCCTTCCGATGTTGTTCGGGGTATTTTCCGGCATATTGTTCTTTTTACTTTTTAAGGAAATCGGAAGTGCACGGATTGCCTGGCTGGGATATTTCCTTTTTGTTTTCTCCAGCTATCTGATCAACCAGGCGCAGGAAGCCCGATGCTATTCACTACTGGGATGTATGGTGTTATTGACTCTTTATGCGGTCATCCGTTGGTGGAAAAAAGCCGGCGGCGTGAACGCCTCTCTCGTCTTTATTTCCGTACTGATAATCACTCAGGTCCATTTTTATGCATTTTTATGGCTGGCAGGGCTATTGGTCGCCGTTTTTCTCGTCAAAACGAAGAACCGGCGATTAGGGCATTTTTACCTTTTAAGCGGTACTGCCGCGGCGCTCTCCATGGTGTTGCTGCTGCCTTTTCTGATCACCCAGATGCAGGTGGTGGTTGGCGGAAGGGATTACCTGACCGAAAAATGGCTGGTGGGGATGGTGTATGTCCCCATAAAGGTCCTTATCGGATCCTACCTTTTCAAGATCAATGCCATTGGTGAAATTACGCCGGTGGACCTGATCGGCATCGTTCCCGTGCTCGCCATTCTTGGCAGCGGCGCGTATCTTACCGTAAAACGATTCCTTGCCGGTACCATTGAGGACGATCGGAAAATAGTAATCCTATGCCTTGTTTTTTCCTTTATTCTGTTTGCGGGCATCGGCTGGAAAGTAACGGCCGTTCATCCGAGATATATGGCCCATTTCACCATGCTCCTTTTCGGCATACTGATCATGGCCGCTGAAAGAACCCGGAAGCTGCAATTGGCGTTCTTCGCCGTACTTCTGGTTTTGAATGCGGTAGCGCTTGTCAAATACTACGACTATTCCAGGGCGTATATCGAACCATGGCGTGAGATCGGGTCCGCAGTTGACGGTTTTGCATCCATGGACGGGGATCGCCGGGTACCGGTCATCGCTGATATGGCAATAACGCACACCATCGCTTTTTATTCCAGCAATAACAATTTGTCCCTGTACTACATACCTTCGGTATCGGACAGTGTGCCGTTCGCCCGGTTACGGCTGTTCGGCCATGAATACCATTCGTCGTTGCCTCATTATAATGATTATCCCGTATCCGGCCACACCTCCATGATTGCAGTCATGCGTGAAACGGGGACGGGATTCTATATCGATAAAAAACCGTCGGGACATGCGAAGACCGGGGAGCTGCAGAAAGAGTTCAAGGGCATGGCTGCGTTTACGCTTCTGCGCTACTTTAAAACCAATCAAGGTGACGTCTGCATCTACCGCTGGCAGTATAAAGGCTGAAAACCGGGTTGTTCCAGCGAGCGGAGCATTACGCAATGATAAAGCACTATCTTCTGGTCTGTCTTAAAGGGATCGGCATGGGCGCCGCCAACGTCATTCCCGGCGTTTCCGGCGGCACGGTCGCCCTGATTACCAACGTGTTCGAACGTTTGATCAACGCGATCAAATCGTTCGATATCACCGCCCTGCGCCTGGTCATGAAAGGCAGGATAAAAGACTTTATCAGACATACCGACCTGTATTTCCTCATCGCGTTGTTCTCGGGCGCGGTTATCAGCGTTTTTTCGCTTGCCAATTTGCTCGGGTATCTGTTTGAGACATTTCCCGTATATGTCTGGTCCTTCTTTTTCGGCCTTATTCTCGCTTCGGTGTACTTTGTCGGGCGTACGGTTGAAAAATGGAACATCGGCGTTGTCACGGTATTTCTGATAGGAACGGGGATCGCCGTCACCATATCCCTGCTTAGCCCGGCCACCAGCAACGATTCGTTCCCCTACCTTGTTCTCTGCGGCGTTGCCGGCATATGCAGCATGATTCTCCCCGGGATATCGGGTTCATTTGTCCTTGTGTTGATGGGTAACTACGAATTGATCATGATTGATGCGGTCAGCACGCTCACTATCAAAATACTTGCTCCGGTGGCCATTGGGATGGTCGTTGGCCTGATCGCATTCTCGCATTTTCTCTCATGGGTGTACCGGAAATGGAAGAACCAGACGATCGGCATACTAACCGGTTTTATTTTCGGCTCCTTGATCGTATTGTGGCCGTGGAAAGTCCCCGTTTTCAGAGTCGACGAGGCCGGGGCATTCATTCTGAAAAGCGGTGAAAAAATCATCCAGGGATATCAACGATTCGTTCCAGAGGTTGGAATGCCGGCGCTCTGGGCAGCCATCTTCATGGTGATCGGGGTGCTTACCATTGTCGCCATGGAAAAGCTTGCTCAGAAGAAAAAAACAGTCTGACGGCAGCGTCGACTCCCGTTTAGTAGGTTTGCCCCTTTTCGTCGATCATGGGAACGAACCGCACCGGGATGATGGCTTCTTCAACCATTTTTCCCTCTTTTTTTAACAAAAGTATCAGTTTCTGATCTCCGCTCTCTCCAACGGGGATCACCATTTTCCCGTTGTTTTTGAGCTGCTCGACCAGCGGCCGGGGAACGTGCGTCGGCGCGCAGGTCACGATGATCGCGTCGAAAGGCGCGTGTTCTTTCCAGCCCCGATACCCGTCACCGGTCTTGACCTTGACATTACCATACCCGGTCTCTGCAAGCGTTTTCCGCGCGCGTTCCGCCAGCGGTCTGTTAATTTCAATTGTAAAGACCGTATCGCACAGCTCTGCCAGGACCGCTGCCTGATACGCCGATCCGGTGCCGATCTCGAGCACCTTCATGGCGGTATCGGGATCGATTACTTCGGTCATGAGAGCGACGATGTACGGCTGGGATATGGTCTGGTCATACCCGATGGACAGGGGGTGGTCGCCATATGCCTGGTTGCGGAAACGGTCAGGGACAAACCGGTGTCGTTCAACCGCGCGCATGGCGGAGAGCACCCTGGCGTTTTTGATGCCGCGCGCGGCGATCTGCGATGCCACCATTTCCTTGCGCAGGGACGGGAAACGCCCTTCCCCGGCGTCGCGTTCCGTGGCTTCGGAAAAAGACGGAAACGACAGGAGCGTTGCGACCGCCGTGATGCCCACGGTACGCGTGAAATCCGTCATGCAGGCCTCCGGTATAAAAATAGGGCGCGTCCCCGGGGCCGTGCAACGGACATCACCGGTTTTGTGCGCGAAACTTCTTGCCGATTTCGTCGATGAATTCCCCGGTCGAACAGATTTTTTTCGCCGCAGGGTTCGCCAGCCTTGCGAGGTCGCCGGTCATGAGGCCCGATTCTATGGTGGCGATGGCAGCGGCTTCCATGGCGTCGGCAAAATCGGCGAGATCGTTTTGTCCGTCAAGCTCGCCTCGTTTACGCAGCGCGCCGGTCCATGCAAAAAGCGTGGCCATGCAGTTCGAGGAGGTCTGCTCTCCCTTGAGGTGCTTGTAGTAGTGGCGCTGGACCGTACCATGGGCCGCCTCGTATTCGATCCAGCCGTTGGGCGACACCAGCACCGAGGTCATCATGGCGAGCGAGCCGAAGGACGATGCGACCATGTCGGACATGACGTCGCCGTCGTAGTTCTTGCATGCCCAGAGCATGCCGCCCTCGGATTTCATGATACGCGCGACCGTGTCGTCGATCAGGGTGAAATTGAAGGCGATGTGCGCCGTGGCGAACCGGTCCTTGTATTCCCTGTCGAACACCTCCATGAAGAGGTTCCTGAAATTGCCGTCATAGGTTTTGGAAATGGTGTCCTTTGCGCCGAACCAGAGGTCGACCTTCTGGTCGAGCGCGTACTCCATGCACGCCTTGGCAAAGCTGCTGATTGACGCGTCGGTATTGTGCATGCCCTGGATCACGCCGCCACCTTTTTTGAATTCATGAATCGTGCCTCTGAAGAGCTCTTTCCCGTTGCTGTCGGTATAGACCAGTTCAGCCCTGCCCGGTCCCGGGACCTTGAATTCGGTGTTTTTGTATACGTCACCATAGGCATGCCTGCCCACGATGATCGGTTTTTTCCACGAGCAGACGGCCGGCGTGATGTTCCTGACCAGAATCGGCTTGCGGAAGACGGTCCCATCGAGCTGGGCCCTGATCGTGGCGTTGGGCGATTTCCACTCCTGCTTGAGCGAATACTCCGTGATGCGGTTTTTATCGGGCGTGATGGTGGCGCACTTGACGCCAACGCCGTGTTTTTTAATCGCTTCCGCCGCTTCCAGGGTGATGGCATCGTTGGTCTCGTCGCGTGTCCTGAGTCCGAGATCGTAATACTCGGTTTTCAGGTCGATAAACGGCGCGAGCAGTTTCTCCTTAATCATGGCCCACATGACGCGGGTCATTTCGTCGCCGTCCATTTCAACAAGGGCGTTCTTCATCGTGATCTTTTCCGGCATTGTCAAGGCTCCTTTATCGGTTATGGTTGTATATGAACGGTTTACGCAGACCCGGTCGCCTTGCTTTTCTGGAGCGACAGGGCACCGCCGGCAAGCACAATCTCCTTCTGGCGCGGCGTCAGGTGATAGACCGCCTCGAACGTGAGGACCTTTGTGGCGTTGCGGACCGTGAGGGCACGGTCGCCGGCGATCGCGGCGGCAATGCCCGGTATCTCCAGTGCGTCGCCCTGTTCCACCCGGTCATAATCGGCCTCGGAGGCGAAGGTCAGCGGCAGGATGCCGAAGTTGATCAGGTTGTCGGTATGGATACGCTGGAACGACTTCGCCAGAACGACCTTGACGCCAAGGAACATGGGGCAGATCGCCGCATGCTCGCGGGACGAGCCC
Organism: Chitinispirillaceae bacterium; assembly: GCA_016926315.1. The sequence goes on along the minus strand of JAFGOU010000256.1, from coordinate 1,060 downwards.
TCGCCGTAACTCGCGCCCCCGACGATGATGACGTGCTTCCCGCTGTCGCGGAGCGCGGCCGCGCGCACGGAAAATTGCGCGTCCACGGTCTCGAACACAAACTCGGCGTATTTCGGAACGTTTGACCTGAATTTCATCCGCGCGCCGGCAGGTATGATATGGTCGGTGGTGATCTTGTCACCCACCCTGATCGCGACGACGCCGTCAAGGTCTGACGGAAACGGTGTGTTGGACGGCGGCGCCCCGATGTTCGGCCCGCGTGCGATCGTTATGGATGCCCGTTTTTTAGGCGGCAGCGGGAAGATGAACATGCGGTCGTCGATCAGGAATTTTTCCGGCATGCGTATCGCGGGATAGGTCATACCGAGTTTTCGCGGATCGGTGATCTTTCCGGTAATAACCGCTGCGGCAGCGGTTTCGCAGGAGACCAGGTAAACCTGCGCGTTTTTGGTGCCGCTCCGTCCTTCGAAATTCCGGTTCGAGGTGCGCAGCGACACCGCGTTCGACGCCGGTGACTGGCTGTTGCCGATGCAGAACCCGCACGCCGATTCGTTGATGCGCGCTCCCGCGGCAACGAGATGGGCGAGATATCCGTCTTTTTCCATGTTCTGGAGCACCTGCTTGGATCCGGGCGCCACGATAAAGCTCACGTTCGGCGCAGCGATCTTCCCTTTGAGGATCCGTGCAACAGTCGCAAGGTCCTTGTATGAAGAGTTGGTGCAGGAACCGAGACACACTTGGTCGACCACAAGGCCGGCGATCGAAGAGACCGTGGAGACATTTCCCGGCGAATGGGGTGTTGCCGCCAGGGGGACGATGGCGGACAGGTCGACTTCGACCACGCGGTCGTACCGGGCGTCAGGATCCGCCGCCAGGGGTTTCCACTCCTTGAGACGTCCCTGGGCTTTGAGAAACGTTTTGGTGACTGCGTCGCTTGGAAACACCGAGGTCGTCACGCCGCACTCCGCGCCCATGTTGGTAATGGTCGCGCGTTCCGGCACCGACAGTGTTGCAACGCCCGGTCCGCCGTACTCGAATACCGTGTTGACGTTCCCCTTGG
>JAFGOU010000025.1 GCA_016926315.1 Chitinispirillaceae bacterium | reverse complement strand
GAGAAGGTTTTCGAACAGCGGTTCGGTTTTACGCCGGACAAGCACCGCGGGTATCTCAAATCCTGCTTCAACGACGTGGACCCGAAAGTCACCGCCGCGCAGATCCGTGAAATCAGGCGGATGTCTAAAGGCCGCGCCTGCGTGCCGCAGTTCCTTCCCGATATCGGCACCGAGGCGGAGATCAGGCGATACTACGGCGACCATTCCTGGAATTGCGGTTACCCGTCGTGCGAGAGCATCTACTTCATCGCGGAAATCTCTCCCGATGGCCGCGTCACCCCGTGCCGCGACTACCAGGACTACACGGCCGGCAACATCAACACCCAGTCGTTTTACGACGTCTGGAACGGCGAGAAGTTCAAGACCTTCAGGCGCGAGATGAAAAAAGGGCTCATGCCGGTATGCACGCGGTGCTGCGGACTACAGGGGTTTTGAGGGGATGATAACATGAGGGGAAAATACACCGGACAACCCCAGGGAAGACGGATTGTCTACCAACAGCATAATGGATATCGTGTCAACTGACAAAGGAACGTATGGACTCACCGTTACCGAGGCTTCTGTTCTGCGCGCTCTTGGTGACTTTCCTTGCCGGACCGTCCCACGCGCGTAGTTTCAAGCGCGGCCTGGCATACGGCTACAACGCACCTGCCGATCTCGCCGCGATCTCGCCGGGTGTACACTGGTGGTACAACTGGGCAGTGACGCCCGAAACCGCTGTCGCCGATGTGTACCGTACGTACGGCATGGAATTCGTTCCCATGGCCTGGGGGGCCGGCTTCAACACAACACGATTGCGTACGTTCCTGCAAAGCAACCCTGATGTCAAATATATCCTTGGTTTCAACGAGCCGAATTTCCGGTCGCAGGCCAACCTGACTCCTTCGGCTGCCGCAGCGGCCTGGCCCGCATTGGAGGCGATAGCCGACGAATTCAATCTGGAGATTGTGGGCCCGGCGGTGAATTATTGCGGAGACTGCGTTTCGGAGAACGGTACGAGCTATACCGATCCGGTGGTCTACCTCGACGATTTCTTCGCAGTGTGCCCGGGATGCAGGGTGGACTATATTGCGGTGCACAACTATATGTGCTACCGGAGTGCCCTCCAGTCCTATATCAACCGATTTTACAAGTACGGAAAAAAGATCTGGCTCACCGAGTTCGCCTGCTGGGACCAGCCCGCCTCGGTGGTGACGTCGCAATTCCAGATCGATTATATGCGCGCGGCGCTTTCCGCGCTGGAAAGCGACACCATGGTGTTCAGATACGCCTGGTTTATCGGGCGCACCGATGACATCGGCGCCTACCCGTACCAGAGCATTTTTGCGGCTGCGCCCGGAGTCCTCACCGACCTCGGCAGACACTATGTCGACTTTCCTGCGTCAGTCGACGCGGGACCGATACCCCGGGGGGCGGTGAAGCACAAACTTCGGACGTTTCGCGGTCCGCACCGGCACTCCTTTTCTTTCGAAACCGGCGCTCTTCACGCCGGGGCCATGCCCGTCATTACGATCGTTGATTGTCTGGGGCGCACCATTTCGAACACCGTGTCGCTTTACAACGGCTCGGCAACCGTTCACCTGGGAACGGGAATGGACGTTTCGCCGAAAACCTGTGCCGTCTTTATTCAGCTTCCGGGTCAGTCGTTTGCATTGACGATGGTCTTGCCGTAACCTGGACAGCACGGTATCAGGATGCCGGGTGAATTTTTGACCCCCACTGTGGGGCGGGTAGAGACGTTCGGACGTTAAAACGATAAAGATAGTCCGTCCCCAAACCGTTAAAAAAACACCGAACGCCGCAAAAAACATGTATATTATCACCCGTTCAGGCCAAGGGAATCCCGTGAAAACCGGGAGCGGACCCGCCGCTGTAACCGGGGATGAAAGCTTCAAAAGCCACTGCGACGATGCGCGGGAAGGCGAAGCGAGTAAGAAGATCCGGTGAGCCAGAAGACCTGTCTGAACGATTTTCGTGCTGCACGGCAACCCCGAGGAATGGTGTTGCTGGCAATGACGCAAGGATAAAAACGGCATCCCTGCATCGGATCTCCCGGTGCGGGGATTTTTTTTGGTGCGCCCGGCAGGGCGCACCTGCGAAAGGAGGGAAAGGGGACAAAGAAACAACGGTAGTGTCAAGTGCAAATCCATGACGGTTGACCCTTCGACAGGCCTGTACTGAGCGTAGTCGAAGTACTCAGGGTGACTTTTTTCTGATTAAATTCAAACCCAGATAGTATGAACAGCAACCACATGGATACGCAGTTTTCTGCATAGTAACGGTGCCGGATCAAGGGAAGGAAGTGCAACGCTTCCACCGCCCCGCGACTGTAATCCCGACGAACGTCGCATTACTGTCACTGTCCCGTTTACGGGATGGGAAGACGCGATCAGTAGGATGAAGGAGAGTCAGTAGACCTGTTCCGTACGCGCCTCATCCAGCAACCATTCCATCCCGAGGGGGAAAGGAAGACCATGAACCACCGAATCGTTTTAAGCGCCTGTGCGCTCGCCTCACTATGTACCTTTGCCACGATCGCAGGTCAGGACAGCACCGGACCATCCGGCTCCCTGTTGCAGCAGCATGACACCCTTTCCGTTGACGACACGGTTCTGCTTTCGCCCATGGTCGTGACCGCTGCCCGAAGGCCGCAATCGTCGCAGTGGGTGGCCGACGACCATACCGTGATCGACGTCGAAACGGAAGCGGCCGCGGTTTCCGGTACCACGGCCGAGCTGCTGAGCGCCCGCATTCCCGCCTTTGTTTCCGATGCTGGAGGCGGCAATGTCAAGAGCATCAGCCTGCGCGGCGCGGGATCGGAACGCACGCTCATTCTTCTGGACGGCAAACGGACCGGCACGAGCACCAACGATCTGGGGGATATTCCGGTGTCCATGGTGAAGAAAATAGAGGTCGTTGAAGGCGGCCAGTCAGCGGTGTATGGAATGGATGCCGTTGGCGGCGTGGTGAATATCATCACGCGACGGCCCGAGGCCGAGGGTGTTTCAGGTTCATATTCATCAACAGTCGGTTCCTATGAACCTTTCGGCGAACGGTCGGTCGGACTCAATACCAACGGCCACCAGGGGGTGGTGAGCGTGAAAAAAGGCCCCTACGAGGGCCTGGTTTCGGGGAACCTCCGGTTTTCCGACGGGCGATACGACTATCAGCTCCAGGAGAGCGTTCCACAGGTCAGGGAAGACAACGGTTTCAGGGATGTCAACCTGTTCGGCCGCCTGGGACGCGCCTTCGACAACGTTACCATCGGCGCAACGGGTCTGCTCACCGACCGTCGCATAGAAAGCCCGGGCCCGGTCACATGGCGTGATCCAGGGACCACCGATAAGCGGCAGTCGGCGCTGGGAATCGACGGCCACTGGCGCGCTTCAGACATCATGACGCTGCGCCTCAATGCAGTCGGGGGTATGGACAGCACCCATTATGCAAACCGGGACACGCTTTATCCACAGGAGAGCCGGCACCGGAAGCGATACGGCGACGTGGAATTGATCCAGGAACTTTCCCTGGGAACACAATTCGTGACCACCGGCATGCAGTACCGCCGGAACTCCCTGGAAAGCAGCAACTCCGGAAGCCATGCGGCGAACGAAGTCGCGGCGTTTGCTGCGGGCGTGGGGACGATCGCTGAAGGGCATGTTACCGTCAAGGCGACCCCGTCTCTGCGACTGGACTATTCCGATCACACCGGTGTTTGGTTGAACGCCAAGGCCGGTGTCATAGCCGGGCTGGGCATCAGTGGCGAGCCTGCGCTTTTCGCCGCTATCGGCACGGCATCGCGATCGCCCACCTTTGACGACCGGTACTGGGCGCTCGATATGTTCACGGTGGGTAATCCGGAGCTGCGTCCCGAACGGAGCATGAATGTGGACGCCGGGTTTCAGGCATGCTATCGCACGGGCAAAACGGGTGCGTCCGGCCGGATCACCGGGTATGTTCTGGACATGCACGACATGATCGTATGGCAGCCGGACCCAGCCGACCCGGCCGGAATGCGCTATCGGCCGGAAAACGTCTCCCGGGCCCGGATCAGGGGTATTCATGGATCGGCACAACTCTCCCATGCCGGTTTTTCCGCTACCACTATTGCTATCACCTGGAACGACGCGCGCGACGACTCCACCGGGAAAAAAATCATCCACCGGCCGGAATATGCGGCCACCTGGACGACCACGCTGACGCCCGGACCATTTACCGGTGGGATAACCTGCCGGTATAGCGGCGAACGCTTCACCAATGCGGAAAATACCGCCCGCCTGCCGCAGACCACCACGTTTGATGCGACCGCCGGCGTTCAGGTGATCGAGGCCTCGGGTTACCGGCCCGGGCTTGCGCTCTGGTACGATCTGCGCAACCTGACCAATGAGCAGCGCATGACGACCCAGGGTTACCCGCTGCCGGGCAGGGAGCACCGGTTGGGCGTAAAGGTGCGTTTTTAAGGAGGCGGGGGAATGCGACCATGAGACGTTCGTGCCAAGGGCCGGTTCTTGCGCTGCTAGTCGCTTTTGTTGCGAGCGGATGCGTACAGCGTCAGGATCAGACACCGGAGAGCGCAGCGGCTGCGCATGAGTACCGGCGTATTGTCTCTCTGTCGCCGAGCATCACCGAAATCCTGTTCGCGCTCGGGCTGGGTGACCATGTCGTGGGCGTCACCCGGTTTTGTCTCTTCCCAGCAGAAGCAAAGAAAAAAACCGTTATCGGCGGGTATTACGATATCAATTACGAGGCGCTTCTCAGGCTTCATGCAGACCTTATTGTAGCGCTTGATGAGCATTCGAGAATAAACAGTAATATCAACAAGTTGTGCTCAACGGTACTTGTGGTCGATCATACCACGGTTTCCGGAATTGTCCGTTCGATCCGTCAGATCGGGGAGCGATGCGGCAGGGCTGCTGCGGCTGCACGGCTTGCCGATACGATCGCAAAACGTATGGCTGCGGTGGAGCACAAAACGGACGGATTGCCCCGTCCGCGCGTGCTGGTGTCGCTCGGCAGGGGTATGGCGTCGGGTCCGCTTGCTGATCTGTACATTGCAGGCCAGGGCACCATGTACGACGAGCTGATCCGTATGGCGGGCGGTGAAAACGTCTGGAGCGGCAGCGCGGGGCAGTATCCACAGGTATCGATCGAGGGTGTTTACGCGCTCAATCCTGATATTATCATCGACATGCTTCCTGGCCTTGCCGCTGCCGGGCGCACGGCCGATGAGGTCAGGGCCGAATGGGACCGGGCCGGGCAGGTCACGGCCGTTAAAAACAACCGGGTCTACCTCTTTGAGCAGGAGTATGTCACGGTTCCGGGTCCGAGGATCGTGTTGACTCTTGAAGCAATGGCGCGGGTTATTCATCCTGAAACGGCAGGGGAGTAGATTTCGGAAAGGCGGTTCCATCAGGCTGATATCTTTAAAAATGTTGGGTTTGCACCTAAGGATGATATATTTTGTACCCTTACATTTTCGTAATGGTAATTCATCCGCATTTTTCAGAGGTCATTACATGAGATATTCCCTTGCGCTGACGCTTATCACCGGAATCCTGTCCGGCACGTTTTCCCAGACCAACATCGGCGGCAATCTCGGCGGCATGACGCTCGATTCGGCAGGAAACCCGTATGTCGTTGATCGGGACATTATCATACCCAAGGGCAAGTATCTGATCATCAATGCCGGTTGCAACCTGCTTTTCAATCCCTTTACCGGCATTACGGTACAGGGAAATCTGCAGGTAAACGGCACGCAGGAACACCCGGTGCTGTTCTCTTCGATCAACGATACCATGCTGAATCCGGAAGCGCCGCAGTCGCCCGACGCTTTTGACTGGAACGGCATTCTCGTGGCAAAAGAGTCCGGAGACGTCGAGGTCAAATTCGCCAATTTGCGCTATTCGGTCTACGGCATCAAGTGTCAAAATCCCGACATTCTCATCATGCAGAGCGTTTTCAGGCAGAACGGGCAGTTCCATTTCACCATCAACGACAAAATCCAGAACGTTCCGGAAAACGAACCGTTTTCGTACAACGCTACCAAGCAGAAGCCGAAAGTCGGGGGAGAGGACAGGAAACCATCGGTTGATGGCAAGGGCGCGGTATCGCCTTCGCGGAACCGGTTGCTGTTCAGGTATGGCTCGCTCGGCGTGGGAGTCGTCGGGGCTCTGGGTGGAACGATATTCGCCTTTACGGCAAAGGACAATTTCGAAAAAGCGAACTCGATCAAACCGGACCCCGACCGGCCGATAGAGGACCAGGTTGCGGAGAGGCAGACGTATATCGACGCTTATAATACAAGCGCGGTTTTGAGCGGAATCACCTTCGCGCTCGGCGCCGCCGGGCTGATCGGGTTCGGCCTTTCGTTCGTGTTTTAAGCTGCTCCCGACCTTTCCTGTTTTCCGGTACGGGTTAAATCTTTTCCTGTCTCATCTTCAGCATCATTCAATATACCTGGCCATTTTTTCGCTCGCCCTGGCAAGCGCATTATTGAGCGCACGGCCGAGGATCGACGAGGCGAATTTCTCGTCCGCAAGGTCAAAGGTGAGCTTATTGACCTTCTGCCAGGAGTTTTCCACCGCGTTTTTATGGCGGATTTCGCCGCTGTGCAGCTCCTCGGCAAGCTGTTTCCCCGAAGATGCATCGAGCAGGCGCAGGCGGATGCGCACCACGGCGCTGGCGTACTCACGGTATTCGTCGGCCCTGGTCGAGATCTCCGCATGCTGGGTGATGTCGAATGCCTCGAGTGCGCCGGCGATCACGAAACGGGCGCTGTCCTTGCGCGCCAGTTCAAACGGGTCGGCGCCCGTTGAATCCCTGACGACAAAACGGAATTTCGGTTTTAATTTGCCAAGGCGATTGGCCATTGCCTTCGTCACCGTTGACGCGACGGGCCAGGGGCCGTGATAGCCTGAGTTGTTGGCGAACCGGGTGACCACGCATTTGTCCTCAAGTTTTTCGGTCAGGGTGAGGTGGTCCTTGCGCGCCTGTTCAAGCTGCTTTTCCATGGCCGCGGTGATGATCGATCCCGGTACCCAGGATTTGAGGGAATCCAGGTCGGCTTTAAGGACTGCGGAGGGCGGCAATGGATCGGTATTCATCGAGACCGTGGTCTGGTGCGCGGGACCAAGGAAAAGCGACACTGATTTAAGGATATTTCTCACCTGGACCGTGCCGTTGACAACCTTGACCGTTGTCGTGCCGGCGTTTTTATCAACCGAAATGCCGAATGCCGTTCCCCTGATCGACATGACCGCGGTCGGCGTGTAGATACGCATGTTGCTGTCGTCGAACAGACCGCGCGGCGCGATTTTTTTAACGAGGAAAAAAACGGCTCCGAAGAACACCGTGGCGTGATTGAAAATTCTCTCTTTCGGCGGTTCCTCAATGGATAAATTGATGAGCATCTGGGAATTCTGGTGGATAAAGGTGGTCGAGCCGTCGGGCCAGGTAAGGGTTGCGAAGCCCTGGGGAAGGACATGGATGATGTCGTTGTTGTAGAGTTTCATGTTTTTGGCTGCTTTCTGCCACTGCTGGCGGCCGGCCCGCTGGATTTCGGCAGTGCCTTTCATTGAGTCGATGACGACACAGAGATCCGCGCCGGGTACGGCGACCGTGAAAAAAGAAACGAAAAACGCGGCAAGAAAAGCTGGCTTGATGCAGGGGGTCATGGAAGGTGCCTCCTTGAAATGGGTTATTTCATTATAGTACCGCCTGAGGCCGGGTTTCAAGGGAAACTTTTACCGCCCCCAAAAAATCAATTGAATATCACCGCCGTGATCGCTTATTTTTAATATATATCCCTGTGATAAGGGATTGGTGGGACACTATCAAGGAGCGATACCGATGGCGATCAGACTGCGCAGCGCCGAAACGACCGAAGGACGCCGCATGGCGGGGGCACGGAGCCTCTGGCGGGCAAACGGCATGAAGGAGTCGCAGATCGGAAAACCGATTATTGCGGTGGTGAATTCTTTCAGCCAGTTCGTGCCGGGCCATGTGCATCTCCATGAGATCGGCCAGTACGTCAAGCGGCAGATCGATGACCTCGGCTGTTTTGCGGCGGAGTTCAATACCATCGCCATCGACGACGGCATCGCCATGGGTCACGACGGCATGCTCTACTCCCTGCCTTCACGCGAACTCATCGCCGACAGCGTCGAGTATATGTGCAATGCGCACAAAGTCGACGCCATGATCTGCATCACCAACTGCGACAAGATCACCCCCGGAATGCTCATGGCAGCCATGCGCCTCAATATTCCCGCGATTATCGTATCGGGCGGCCCCATGGAAGCCGGCGTAATCGGCGATAAAAAATACGATCTGGTTGACGCCATGGTCATGTCGGCCGATCCCGGCGTGTCGGATGAAGAAATCGCCGCCGTAGAGCGCAGTGCGTGCCCGACCTGCGGATCGTGCTCCGGCCTTTTTACCGCCAACTCCATGAACTGCCTCTGCGAAGCGCTCGGCATGGCGCTGCCGGGCAACGGAACGGTCATGGCAACGCACAAACGGCGGCTTTCCCTTTTTGACAAGGCAGCCCAACGGATCGTCGCCATGACCCGGGCGTGGTACGAGAGGGAGGACGCGGCGGTACTGCCGCGTTCCATCGCTACCCGCCAGGCGTTTCTCAACGCCATGGCGCTTGACATCGCCATGGGCGGTTCGACCAACACCGTGCTCCACCTTCTTGCCATAGCGCACAGCGCGGAGGTTGACTTTACCATGAAGGACATCGACGCCCTGTCGCGAAAAGTGCCCGTGCTCTGCAAAGTCGCGCCGAGTTCGTCGTACCATGTCGAAGACGTCAATCGTGCGGGCGGCGTCATCGCCATCATGGGCGAGCTGGCGCGGAACAATCTGATCGACACCTCTGCCCGCAGGGTGGACGCGCCGAACCTGCAGATGATTCTCGATACCTACGACGTGATGGGCCCGAAGCT
>JAFGOU010000255.1 GCA_016926315.1 Chitinispirillaceae bacterium | reverse complement strand
ATCTCGGCAATCCGGATAACGGCGTAGGCGTGCACGCTGCAAAAATGAACGGCCGGTCCTTTACGCATACAACGCGCTCCCTGAGGACGCATGGCGGGATCGTCAGGCTTGCCCTGCCCGTCAAGGCAACCTACGGCCGTGTTGAAATCATCGCTTCAAACGGAAAGGTCGTTGCGGCATACGGTGCGATTTCGAGAGGAACCATCGAAATCAGGTTACCGGCGCGCGGCGTGTATCTCATATGCGGCAAAAGCGCAGGGTCAAGGACGCTCATCGCGCGCGTGCTTCGGTTGTAAGAGGAGTGACAACGGCAGGGGTTACTGGCCATTGTGAGCGGAAGGGGCAGGTGGCACTCATGCCGCCCCTCGCCACTCGCTGACGGGTAGCCGTAGCGGAGAGCCCTGTGGCGCCTGTTAATCGGCGATATACAACGTTTTCGAAACCGCGGGATCCCTCGACACCACCTGAAGCATGTACATTCCGTTTTTAATGGTAATCCCGTGCAGGGAGTAATCAAGGGTCGCCCTTCGCAAGGGTGCCGGGATGAGCGCCACTCTTTTCCCTGCCAGCGTATAAAGAAGCACCTGCCGCGAAGGGTCTTCGGTGGCGAACAACAATTTCATCGCCCCCTTTGATTGCGCTATTTCAAGGCACCCGGTCGTTTTCTGCCGGTTCTCACCTCTTGTTCCGGTGTAAACGGTGGTGTTCCAGTACATCATGTACCTGGCGTCATGGAGACGGAAGAACGGTTCCAGCACCAGATTCGTATCCGCCTTGTTTTGAAAAATGCCTGGCGCTTTGTAGGTCAACGATTTGCCGGCAACCGGGTTGAAGTAGGAATCGAGGTTGTAGGTATTCAGGGTCAGCTTGGGCGCGGTATTGGGGTCCATGAGGGTGCCGCTGGGAGAGTGGCCGAAGCGGGCCGATCCTGCGATAAGGCCCGGAAGATCCGCGGCGCTTGTGCTGGTTTTCGCCGCCAGAACAACGGGACCTCGCATAAGGGCCGCCCATGCCGGAACGTTTATGAGCCGCTCAAAAGAAAAGTGCATGGGGAAATGCACGGTAACGACATCGCCGTTGTTCCAGGTCCTGTTCAGTTCGACAAAGGAGCCGGGTTGCGACTGCAGCCCGAACGTTTCGTTCCCGATGACGACCTTCATTTCACCCCTGGTCGCCCACACCGGGTGGCGTACGTACATTTTAAACGCGGCCGGCGCGGTGACGCTGACAGTCAACGTCGCCAGTTCCTCATCAGGGAACGCTGTCTCCTGCCTGATGGTGACCCCTTTTGCCCTCCAGTTAAGCTGCGACGCGATGAAAAGATTGACAAAAAGCGAGTCGTTCGCGCCCGTATGGGTGTAAATATACTGGCCGTACTTGGTATGGTTTTCCATGCCCGAGCCGACACAGCACCACATGGCGACATCGGGCGCCGAATAGACGCGATAGTGACGCGGGTGGGTGGGCGTAAAGTAGACATACCCGCCATGAACGGGATGCTGCGTGGAAAGGATGTGGTTGAACAGCGTGCGTTCGTAAAAATCCATATACTTGGCATCCGGCTTCTGGCGGAACAGTCCTTCGCTGATCTTCAGCATGTTGTAGGAGTTGCACGTTTCCACGCCGTTTCTTTCGTTGATAAACCGCATGCACTGGCTTGCCGAACGGAAGAGCTCGTCTTCGCTGTTTCCGCCGATGGAAATGCTTCTCGTTGAGGATACATTCGTCCAGAAGTAGTTGGTAGCATTGAAATAGGTGTTGTCCCGGGCGACTTCGCCGGTACGCTGGAACCCCACCACTTTGGCGACCTGGGTGTTTGCATGCTTGCCGTCCAGATTGTCCCTGCTCTGCGCCATGGCGTCGAGGATTTCCTTGTGCGCCATCCGTTTTGCAAAGGTCAGGTACCTGGCATCACTGGTCATCTGGTAGGCGTCGGCGTACATCTCATTGATCCCGCCGTGCTCGCTGCCGAGCATCTGCTGGATCTGCGCATCGGTCAGGCCCGAGCAAAGATTGATCCCCCAGTCGCACAATTTCAGGAACATGGTTTTTGAGGTCTCATTGCCGCCGTACACCCAGGCGTCCCTGAGTCCGGCGTATATTTTATGGATGTTATACCACGGTACCCAGGCGTCCCAGATGGCGGCGACGTCGCCGTTTTTAATACGCGTCCACAACGTTTTCCCCCCCTGCAGACCGCATATATACCCGACAAAGGTCGGATTGCTGCCATTCGCATCCTGGCACTTTTTCAGCTCGGTAACCATGTAATCCATGCGCTGTTTGCATTGCGCATTCCCGGTTGCCGCGTACTGCATTGCCAGGGCTGAAAGATAGTGGCCGCCGATATGTCCGTTCAGACCGTCCCAGTTTTCATAGTCAATAAATCCTTGGGTCGGCATCCCCGCATCTTTCCGGTAGCACACCAGCAGCCGGTCGACGGTGTACTTGAGCAAATGAGTGACATTCAAATCCTGGGCCTTTTTAAACGGACCGTCCAGAAGGGTGATATCCCCGAGTGGAAACTCGTTCGAATAGAGCTTGTCCTGCGCCATGACGCCGCACCAGGAGAACACTGAGATTAAAAAGGAGATTCCAACAAATCGCTTAACCATAAACGCCACCCTTCCGGAAAAAATTGTATACTGTTTGACTATCGTCGATATTCAGATACCACCAGCGCGCCGTGGGCTTTCAGGCCGGCATAACCCCGGCGAATCATGCCGGAGGTGTGGAAAAACACCGGTCCCTGAGCATGTTTGATAATATACACCCGAACTGAAGCTTCTGCCGGGCATATACGCCCTGAATTTCACATTCCGTATACGATGCGTATACAAAAATCAGCATAACCAATTGATATTCATTGCATATATTTTGAGATGGCCATTTTTCTACAAATGAACGTATACCATTTGGCCCGTTTTCTGACCTAACTCGGAAATCCCGGCGGATTCAAACGGTCTCTCGATCATGGCGCCACCTGGGAGACGGTGAAATCCCTGGGGTCCTTGAATCACGGTACCTCCATAGCAGTGGACAGTAACGGATATGGTTACCTCAATTTTAACGATAATACCAACGGACTGGCATTCGTGCGCAGCCCGCTCCCTAATTAAACTCTTTTAAGTACCTTATGGTCATATTCACAACCTTCGGTGGGTGGATTAATACCCTTGGATTTCAACTGTTGCCAAAAAATATTGCTTTTTATTATTTTTTACCGTAGATTATACGAATAGGAAGCGGAGGAACACTCAACGTACCTTGGATGCCAAACCCGTCATTTACGGCTTTTTTGATTACCGTGAATATCTGAACGATCTGTTCGGCTATTTCAAACGGCTCGATCCATCCTATTCCCACCGGAAGTTCCTTGCCGGCGCGCGCATACCCGGTTCCACGTATTTGTTGCGGGTTCTGCGGAACCAGAGGAAGCTTTCCCCTAAATATGTTGCCAATTTTTCAGAAGCGATAGGGCACAATGCATCCGAAGCGCATTATTTTCTGCTCCTGGTGGGTTTTGGCAATGAAAAAAACGTGGATAAAAAGGATGCGCTTCTCAAAGAGCTCTTGAAAATCCGTTCCGCCAAAACGACCTATGCCCTTCAGGATAAAAAACTCCGATATTTTGAAAAATGGTATTATCCCGTGGTCAGGGACCTGGTGGCGCTGGTTGATTTTAAAAACGACTATAAAGCTCTTGGTCGGATGCTGATCCCGCCTATAAAGCCCACACAGGCCAGAGGCGCGGTGGCTTTCCTTTTAAAACAGGGGTTCATACGGCCACGCCCGGACAAGCGCGGATACGAGCCGTCCGAACCGATCGTTGCAACGCCGCCGAGTGTGCATTCCACCATACTGAGCCGGTTTCATATAAAAAATCTCGAGCTCGACATCGATGCGTTCGAAAACTGTTCGTTTTCCGATCGCAGCATATCGTCGGTTACCATGAGCGTTTCGAAAGACACCTTTGAAAAAATCCGCGTGGAAATCCAGGAGTTCCGCAAACGGCTGCTGGCCATGGCGCGCGAGGATTCGGCGCCGAGCATGGTGTGCAGGGTGGGATTTCAAATGGTACCCCGGACCAAGGTTAAAAAGAAGGGTTTATGATTTTTCGCCGGACTTGCCTTGTCATTTCCCTGTCCATTTTATCCGGATGCCAAACCCTGCCCTTGTCCGGAAACGGCACCGGAACCGATGCCGGCGAGGCTAAAGTTATTGGCATGGCGCTCTTACCGGGCAACGTTCCGGCAAGCAACGTTTCGGTATCGCTGCGAAAACAGCAGTATATCCCTTTTTCCGTGCCGCTCTTCGAACAGAAAAGAACCATTACCGGCCAGAGCGGCGGATTCACCCTCGATAAAATCGCGCCGGGCTATTATCTCATTGAGCTGTGCGGGAGCGACTCCCTGTGCGCCATGAAGCGGTTTTTTATCCCCAAAAACGGCAGAACGATCGATCTTGGCGGAATCGTGATTGATGCGCTTGCGGCATTTTCAGGGAACGTGTTCGAAAACGGGTCGCCCGCGGCCGGTTCGCGCCTCCTGGTAATGGGCATGGACAAATCAATGGACGTGGCGACCGACGGTTCGTTCTCCCTGCACCTCCCCTCAGGACCGCAGCTCTTAAGAATCGAGCGCGGAACCGGACTTGTAGGCGAATTCCTTTGGAGCGAGCAGGAGTTCGGGGATACGCTCGAACTCAGCGGCACAGCATCGACGCTATTTGAAGACTTCAACCGTTTGGACGGTACCAACAACCTGAACACGCTGCTTGGCGGAGGGTGGTGGTTCTCCTATACCGACAGCGCAAGGGGCGGCATGAGCAGGATTTTACCGGATTCCGGACTCGGTCTGCCCGGCGCTATCGATACCACGGCGAACGCTTATGCCGGCGGCAGCCTGCACATCATCTACCAGATCGATTCGCTCTTCCGGACGCCGTACGCGCTCGTCGGGGTTGATATTTGCGAATCCAAAGACTCCAGCTCCATCGGCAGATCGTGGTTCGACCTGCGGAAGATGAGCGCGATCACGTTTATGGCAAAAGGAAGCGGTACGGTTTACCTGCAATTCACGAGTAACTATACAGGCCCGACGGCAACGCACCTGTTTCCGTTTGAAGTTCCCTTTGAGCTGACGCCGGAATGGAAACAGTACGTCATCACCGCCGCGGCCATACCCGCAACCGTCATCCCGAATACGTCGATCACCGTTCCCTGGAGCTCGGGAGCGGCGCTGATCAACGACATTAACTTCCTCGCCAAAAAAAGCGCAGAGCTCTGGATCGACGATATCATCATTGAAGGCATGACCCCGGCCGATTTTCTGCAGAATTAGCCCGCAGATCCATTAACCCTGTGCTTTTTCACTGGAGAGACCGGTAGTGTCGGCCGACGTGACGATGCGCGGGATGAGCAATTATCGTTTTACGCCCAAAAAACGGATTCGCGTAACATCTTATCCCGGTCTGTATTTGATCCGCCGAGGTAACCGCCGGAAACGTTGTTCCTGATCATCATTCCCCGTCGACAACATGTTGCCAAATATTTTGGAATATTTTATGAAAAATGCAACTTTTTATTTTATATTACTACTAATTAATTAAGAATGTGTATCCAAAATATCATGCATTTTAATAATCCCTTCCACCATTACAGGAGTCACTACATGGTCCGATCGCCAGCCGTAACGCACGCCTTTGCGCTCTTTCTGCTTGCCTCAGGATTTCCGAACGTTTTTGCCCAGGCGCTTTTCGAGGTAAATCCCGACTCTGCCAGATCGCCTATCAGTCCCGCGATTTACGGGGTTAACACCATTGCGTGCAGCAAAGAGAACATAACCACGCTTCTGCCCGTCGCCAATCTCGGATCCGACCGTATCGGGGGCAACCGGATGACCGGGTATAACTGGGAAAACAACGCTTCCAATGCGGGCAGCGATTGGCAGCATTCCAGCGACGCCCATCTCATGAACAATCCGGTTCCCACGGCTCCGGGACCAGGCGGAACCATGCTCACCTTCATCGATCGCTGCAGGAACCTGAACATGTACTCGACCATTCAGCTTCCCATGGCCGGGTACGTTGCCGCCGACATGAACGGCGCGGTTGCGGAAAACCAGGCCGCACCCTCATCGCGCTGGAAAAAAACGGTCTTCCGGAAAGGGGGCCCGTTTTCGCTCAGTCCTGCGCTTACCGATACGGCCGTATATATAGACGAGTTCGTCAATTTCATGGTTCAGAAATTCGGCAAAGCCAGCGAGGGCGGGGTCAGGAGCTATTGTCTGGATAACGAACCCGGGCTCTGGAAAAGCACCCATCCGCGCATCCATCCGCAGGCGCCCGCCATTACCGAAGTGATCGACCAGTCCGCGAACCTCGCCGCAGCGGTCAAAGCGATCGATCCATCGGCTGAAATCCTGGGACTCGAGGCATGGGGATGGATGGAAATGAACACGTTCTCCTCGGCTACCGGATGGGACGCTTATAAAAGCACCTATGACTGGGGATTCAGCGCCTACCTCGGGGAAATGAAGAAAAAATCAGATGCCGCGGGCAAGCGGCTGCTCGATGTCGCCACCGTGCACTGGTATCCCGAGGCCAAGGGCGACGCGCGCATCTCCTCCGATACCGCCGGAACCGAATCAACCATCCAGGCCCGCCTGCAGGCACCGCGCTCGCTATGGGATTCCACCTACAAGGAGACCAGCTGGATCGCCGACAATAACGGGCCGCTCTATCTTTTAACCCGATTGTCCCGATCGATAGACAAATGGTACCCAGGCACCAGACTCGGCATCACCGAATACACCTACGGCGGATCTGCCCATGTTTCCGGCGGCCTGGCGCTCGCCGACGTGCTCGGTATTTTCGGCACCCAGGGAGTGTACGTGGCCAATCTCCATGAGTCCGTGAGAGGGTATTTGACCTCGGCATTCCTGTTGTACCGAAATTTCGACGGCAAGTACGGCGCCTACGGCGACACCAATGTCGCGGCTGTTTCTCCGAGCGCAAGCGATTACTCCATCTATGCCTCAATCGACTCGAAAAACAGCAAGCTGCTCCATGTAATCCTCATCAGTAAAAAAAGCGCGGCTTCCCCGGTTTCGCTTACCATCAAAGGCGCCAGACAGTACAAAGCCGCCATAGCCTACGGATTTACCAAAGACAGCACAGCCATCGCCCGTTTCGCCGATCCCGCCGCGATAAGCGATAATACCCTGAGCTACACGATTCCCGCGTACGCCGCTCTTCACTTTATCCTGTCGACCGATGCGGTGGTGGATCTGCAGACGCCCACCTACTACACGCTCGCCGTAACCACGCTCGGCAGCGGCAAAGTCCTTCGCACCGTCAATGGTTCCAGGCTTGCAGCCGGAACGCAGGTGACCCTCACCGCCGTACCCGACAGCGGATGGACCTTCAGCGGCTGGGCAGGCGCCGAAACGGGTCCGGATGCGTCGATTACCCTGACCATGAACGGCAACAAGAACATCGAGGCCCGGTTTACCAGCACCGCCGAGATGATTCCCAATGGCGACTTTTCCAACGACATCGCCAACTGGAGCGTCAGCACCTGGAGCGCCGACGGCTCCTCAAAGGGTTCGGCAACGGTCGTGAACGGCGTGCTTACCTATACTATCGAGAACGGCGGCCCGGAAACGTGGAACATCCAGATATTCCAGAATACGGTCCCTTACCTCAAGGACGTCACCTATACCCTCTCGTTCGAAGCCTGGGCAGCGGCGCCCCGGTCGCTGAATGTCTATGCCGCAAACGGCGCGCTCGCCAAAACCATCGCTTTGACAACGGCGAAAGCCTCCTACACCTACACCTTCACCGCGGACAGCACCGCGGCCGCAGGACGGCTCTCATTCGACTTCGGCGGAAACGGCGCGGCGGGAGCGGGGATCGCGTATCTGGATAACGTTTCCATGAAGGCACAGTCGATCAACCCGATACGTGCCCCTGCGGTATCGCGCAGGGCCGGGGGTTCCGAACTGCTGATTTACATTGGAAGGGGCGCCCCTGCCATTCTTCATGCTCCGGCCGGCTCCGGACCGATGACCCTTACGCTCCGTACGCTTTCCGGCAGGACCGTGGCGACCCTCTACCGGGGTGAAGCCGGATGGCAACGAAAGGAATTCAGGCTGAACACGGCACGCTCCTCTGCCGGGGAAACCCTGGTGCCGGGCGTATACCTTGTTCATCTGCAAACATCGGGCGCAGCTCGCGCCTGCAGGATCATGATTAACTAGTCCGGCACGATCAGGGCGGCCCTCTCCGGAGTATACGACTTGGACAGGGCTGCTCCACACCTTGGATCATACCGGAATCCGGCTCTTACCGTATTACAGGAAGGACGTTCCGGATAATGGAGCCGTTGCCTTTCAGCTCCACAATACGATTTCCCGGAGTAAGGCAGGTTGAAGGCAACGGGTGATTGTGAAAACCTGCCGCAAGGTTTTTCTCAGCCGACCGGAAAAGAACATTTCCTTGTATATCATATACCATTAACGTGACCGCAGCCTCTCTCGCCAGGAAATACCGGATACTGCCGCCGAAAATCCCCGACACCGCGATGTCTTGCGGTGCCCATGCGCTCTTCCGCAGCATCACCTCGGTCCCACTTGAATCTACGGTATAAACGAGCGTCCCGAACCCCAATTGGTCAAATCCCCCGCTGTTGGTGCCGTACTGCCCTCCGCCACCTTCGGGCCTTATGCTGTCCGCGAACATCCTGCTCCACGGCGAGTACGCCTTCTTGAGACGCGCATAGTGGTTGTAGATCAGCTCCCAGCTCGGACGGATGGTGCCCCGGCCGGTTGCGGATATCGCAGTCATGGCGTTTCTTTCGCAATTGGTATAATTTGTCCACGGAACATCATACCCGAGATTGTACTTTGCCGTATACTCGCAGAGCGCAAGCACCTTGTTGTCCTTGTAGCCGAACAGGTCCACTCCCTGATTCCAGGCGATCTGGCAGAATGCGCCCACGAGTGATATGCAGAGCGTGGCGTGGCCCTGGTCGCGGCCCGACTCCTGGCACTGCCCGAGGACCGGCGTCCCGGGGTAGAGATTGTTGCACAGCCGGTCGATCTGGCCTGTCCCTACGCCGTTCTTGAAATAATTTACCGCCTCGCTCACCTTGCCGGTATCGTCGCAGAGCACGCCGATGGCGAGAACGGTCGCCATGTTTGCCAGGTCCCAGTTTGCCCAGTAATGATCAAAACAGGTACCGTTGTGGCGGATGAGGAAATCCGAGCTGATCGGATAAAACGTTGTGAGCAGCATGGTCTTGAGCCGGGTGAAATCCGCTGCAGCCCACCCGCTGTAGCCGCGCATGAGTTCAGCCGCCGCGGCAAGTTGGTAACCGTAGAGCCCGGCACGCAGGCCGGCGTTTGAATCGCCGTTTATCACCACCAGGGTGGAGGCCCAGGCGTTCAGGATCTGCACCGCCTTGTCGGCGTACGCAGTACTGCCGGCGATACGATACCGCAACGCGTTCTGATAAGCTGCCGCGCAATCGCGCGCCAGCGGCATGAAGGTCTCTCCGCCAACGCAGACGTTTCCGCAACAGACCGTGT
>JAFGOU010000254.1 GCA_016926315.1 Chitinispirillaceae bacterium | reverse complement strand
CTCCTTTTTCTCGGCGCGCGACTCATCGGCTCTCGCAGGCGAAAAGCTGGCAGCGTATCTTGACCTGGACGTGGGCGACACCCTGGTCCTGCTCGGCCAGGGATTCCAGGGCATCAGCGCTGCAGGAAAATACGCGGTGGCCGGGATTGTGCGGTTCGGGTCGCCCGAGCTCAACAGCCAGACCGTGTACCTTCCCCTGTCGGCGTGCAGGAGCCTGTACAGCGCGCCCGGCCGCGTCACCTCGCTCGTGCTTGACCTTGACAAGCCTGACGCCGCGCACCGCGTGCGCGACGCGCTCCGCGCGCGCCTTGACCGCAACACCTATGAAGTCATGAGCTGGGACCAGATGCTCGTGGAGCTGGTGCAGCAGATCGCATCCGACAATATCGGCGGCCTTATCATGCTCGGCATCCTGTACCTGATCGTTGGGTTCGGCATTTTCGGCACCATTCTCATGATGACCACCGAGCGCCGGCGCGAATTCGGCATGCTCAACGCAATCGGCATGACCAAAAAACGCAGCGTGGTCATGGTTCTGTGGGAGACCGTGTTTATCGCGATTATCGGCGTTGCCGCAGGCATCGCCGCCGCGTTCCCACTGATTTACTACTATCACGTGCATCCGATCAGGCTCACCGGCGAAGCTGCCCATGTCATGATCGATTACGGCATCGAACCGGTCATGCCGTTCCTGCTCGACAGCAGGCTGTTCCTGGCCCAGACCGCCGTTGTCCTGGCCATCACCGCTGTCGCATCCCTTTACCCTGTCCTGTCAATCGCCGGAATGCAGGCAATAAAAGCCATGCGGGGATAATCCATGCTCCTTTCACTCTCATGGAAAAACGTCTGGCGCAACCGCGCGCGCAGCCTCGTGGTGGTCGTTGCCATTATCGTCGGCCTGTTCGGCGGCGTGTTTTCCACCGCGTTCATGAACGGCATGTCGATCGGCAGGATCGAATCCGCAATCGCGAACGAGATAGCCGACATCCAGGTACACAACGGAGCGTTTCTGGAAAATCCCGACATCAGCGCAATCATCACAGGATCGGACTCCATAACGAAGCACTGCGCGTCAACTCCGAGCGTGACCGCGGTCTCACCGCGCATCATCGTCATGGCCATGGCAAGCACCGCTGCGACCGGCACCGGCGTCACGCTCGCCGGCGTTGACCCGCGCGCCGAATCCGACGTATCGGGCATACCCGGACGCATCGTGCAGGGAGCATACCTCGGCGAAAAGAGCCGCAACCCCGTTATCATCGGCGAAAAACTGGCGGCAAAGCTCAAGGTAACGCTCAGGTCAAAGATCGTGCTCACCCTGCAGGGATTCGACAGCACCATGACCGGCGGCGCGTTCAAGGTCGTCGGCATATTCAGAACCGACAACTCGACCTTTGACGAAACCCACGTGTTCTGCCGCGCAACCGACCTTGCCAGGCTGTCCCTGGTCCCCCGCGACGCGGCGCATGAGATCGTGATGCGCGTGAAAGACAGCCGCACCGCAGCCGCTGTCGCAGACACGCTTGCGAGGGCATTCCCCTCCCTCAGCGTGCGCTCCTGGCGAACGGCATCGCCCGAGCTTGCCATGCTTGACGGCCTCATGAACTATTTCATGTACCTGTTTCTCATGATCATCATGATCGCGCTCGCATTCGGCATAGTCAACACCATGCTCATGTCCATCCTGGAGCGCTGGCGCGAGATCGGCATGCTCATGGCCGTCGGCATGACCGCAAAAAGGATTTTTACCATGATCATTCTGGAAACCGTCATGCTCTCAATGACCGGAGGCATTATCGGCATGGCGCTTGCCGCGGCCGCGGTGCGCCTGTTTGGCGTCATTGGCATTAACCTGAGCATCGTTGCGCAAGGCCTCGCCGCCATCGGATGGGGTGCCGTGATCTACCCGGCGATCTCCGCCCCGTTTTTCGCCGGCCTTTCCGTCATGATCATCATCACTGCGGCCTTGTCCGCGCTCTACCCTGCGCGCAAGGCGCTCCAGATCAATCCTGCGGCCGCAATCAGGGCCGAATAATGGTCGGCAAAGGAGCTTCATGAACGTCATAGAAATCAGAAACCTGCACAAAGTGTACAACGCCACCTCGGTTCCGGTCAACGCGCTCAACGGCATTACCCTGACCATTGAGGAGGGCGAGTTCACCGCCATCGTGGGCCCGTCGGGATCAGGCAAGACCACCCTGCTCAACATAATGGGCGGCCTGGACACCGCCACGCAGGGCGAAGTCGTCGTGGCGGGCAGACAGACCGGTTCCATGAAACCCGACGCGCTCACCTCGTTCCGCCTCGCCACCATCGGGTTCGTGTTCCAGTCCTACAACCTCGTGCCCGTGCTCACCGCAAAAGAGAACGTCATGTTTATCATGCAGCTCCAGGGACGTTCAAAATCGGAGTGCGAAAAACGCACCCATGAGCTCCTCAGCCAGGTCGGCCTGGCAGACCGCGGCGACAGCAGGCCGTCGCAGCTCTCCGGCGGGCAGCAGCAGCGCGTCGCCGTCGCGCGCGCGCTCGCGCCGAAACCGCGTTTCATCCTCGCCGACGAGCCCACCGCCAACCTCGACTCGGCCTCCACCCTCAACCTGCTCGAGATCATGGAAAGACTGAACAGGGAAGAGCGCATAACCTTTGTTTTTTCGACACACGATCAGCGGGTGGTGGATACGGCGAGAAGGGTGGTCACCATACGGGACGGGGTGGTGGTGGGCGATGAGAAGAAAAATTAAACCTTTATTTTCCTGAACAGATACGCCCCCAGGACGACCATGACAAGCGTGACGGCCCCCAGCACCACCCCGCATGTAAACGGGTGCAGGTGGGACGTCCCCAGGAGCCCGTACCGTATGCCCTCAACGCCATAGGTCAGCGGGTCCAGAAGCGTCGCGAATCGTATCCATGACGGCAGGCTGTCAATCGGAAACAGGGCGCCTGAAAGCCCGAAGATCGGGAAGATGACAAAGTTCATGATAAGCTGAAAACCGTGCATGTCCTCCATGAGCGACGCAATGGCAATGCCCAGGGCGGTAAAACAGAGACCGATAAGAACCATGAAAAAGAACGCAATGCAATAACCCGGCAGATCGGCGAGGCGTATGCCGATGAAAAAAAGCGACAACGCCAGCATGATCAGGCCCTGTATGAACCCCGTTGTCGCGCCCCCCAGCGTCTGTCCAAGCATGATCTCCAGCCGCGACACCGGAGCCACAAGGGTCTCCTTGAGAAAGCCGAACTGCTTGTCCCAGATGATCTGGATGCCTGAAAATATCGAGGTGAACAGCACGGTCATTGCCGCGATTCCCGGAATGAGAAAGCGCACGTAGCTGGTCCCGTCCCCGGATACGGTCACCACCGAGTTGAGTCCGAACCCGAGAATGAGCAGGAAGAACAGCGGCATGCCGAGGCTGCCCACGATCCTGCTTTTTGACCGCAGATACCGTTTCATGTTTCTCAGCCAGATGGTATAGACGACCGCCACCTACCGCCTCCTCATCATCCGGTGTCGCATGCGCATAGCTTCCGTGGCGCTCGCCTCCTCTTCACGGATCGTTTTCCCGGTGAAATGAAGAAACACGTCCTCAAGGGTCGGTTTGTGAATGGCAAGCGAGCGTACGGCAATTCCCCTGTCCTGCGACAGCTCCACAATGGCGGCAACGCGTTTTTCCGCGTTGTGCAGGGTTACGGTTATCCCGGTGTCGTGTTTCCGCGTTCTTGTTATCCACTGCTGCGATACGAGCACGGACTCGAGCGTGTCATTGTCCGACGATTCAATGGTAATGAGGTCTCCGCCCATCTCCTGCTTTAACGCGCCGGGTTCTCCAATGGCAACGATGGTTCCCCTGTCGATGATCGCCACCGTGTGGCAGAGCCAGTCCGCCTCCTCCATGTAGTGGGTCGTAAGAATAATGGTGATGTTTTTTTCCCGGTTCAGTGTCCGGATATGTTCCCAGATGTGGTTTCGTGTCTGGGGATCAAGCCCGAGCGTGGGCTCGTCAAGGAACAGCACCGCGGGCTCATGCAAAAGGCCGCGGGCTATTTCCAGACGCCGCCGCATGCCCCCTGAAAACGTCTTGACCAGATCCTTTTTTCTGTTATCGAGGCCCACGAGCCGCAGCATGTCGTGGATCTTTTTTTTCCTCGCCTCCCTGGCAATGCCGTACAGCCGTGCATGGAAATCCATGTTTTCATACGCGGTCAGCTCTTCGTCAAGGCTCTGGTCCTGGAACACGATCCCGATGGATTTGCGCACGCGATCCTGGTCATGGGATATGTCGAACCCGTTCACCAGCGCTTTGCCCGCATCAGGCCGCAGCATGGTCGCGAGCATTGATATGGCCGTGGTTTTGCCCGCCCCGTTCGGGCCCAGAAGCCCGAACACCTCCCCTTCTTTGATGCTGAAGGAAAGATGGTCCACCGCGATCAGGTCGTCAAACCTCTTGGTCAGTTGTTCAACCAGTACCGCAGGCATGCCATCCGGTCTTTCTTTTCATAGGAGCGTTTCGCGACGGCTTTTGAATGATTACCCTGCCGCTTCACCGATGCGCCTGCCGAGCTCGAACCCTTTTTTGAGGTCGTCCGGTTTCGCTGCTCCGGCAAATTCCAGCTCGCCGATATAGTCCCAGCCTGCGGGTTCGGTGAGCTCCCTTGTTTTTTTGAGCGCCCCTTTGCTCCAGCCGTAACTCCCGAAATATACCGCCTTCTTGTTCCTGATGCCCTTAAGGACCGCCTTTTCAAGGATATCCTGCATGTACGGAAACAGCGTCGTTTCATACGTGGGCGCGCCCACAACAACACCCCGGTTTTTCAGCAGCGCGGGAAGCATATACGAAGGGTGCGTTCGCGCAACGTCAAATATTTCAGGCCGCACACCGGCTGACGAGACGCCTTCGGCAACCGCGTTCATCATGGCTTCGGTGTTGCCGTACATTGAACCGTAGAGAAGCGTCACCCCTTTTTGACCGCCGGACGTGCCGTACGCTGCCCAGGACCGGTACAGCTCCACGATCCGTGCCGGGTTTCTCCGCCACACCAGGCCGTGCGAAGGCGCAATGCATGCCAGCTCGATCGATGAAAGCTTTTTTATCGCGTTGAGCACCGGTGTCGCGAATTTCGCCACGATATTGGCGTAATACCGCAAGGACTCTTTTTCATAGAACGCCATGTCCGCATATTCATCGTCAAACAGCGCACCCTGCAATGCCCCGTATCCGCCGAACGCGTCGCAGGAAAACAGGAGCTTCGCTTTCGGATCGTACGTTACCATGGTCTCAGGCCAGTGCACGAACGGGACATGGTGAAACGAAATGCTTCTGCCGCCCAGAGCCAGCGTGTCGCCGTCATTCACCGTCCGTATCCCTTCAACAATGCCGTAATAATCGCCAAGCATTTTTCGGGCTTTGGGCGTGCATATGATCTCCGCCTTCGGCGAGAGCATCCTCAGGGTTTTTATGACGCCGGTATGGTCCGGCTCCATGTGGTTCAGGACCAGGTAATGAATGTCGGCAGGCGGGAAGACGCGCGCAACCTTATCCAGAAACTCGTCCGTCTTGAACGCCTTTGCCAGGTCGACAAGCACATTCTTACGGTCCCGTATCGCGTACGAGTTGTAGGATATTCCCGTGCCATCGATCGGCCACAAGCCCTCAAAAAGATCGGTTGTCCGGTCATTCACCCCGACCCAGAAAACATCATCGGTAATTTTTATCTCTCTCATATGCTCCCCTCCGGTCGCTTCGTGGTCCGGCCTCCGGCAAAGTCGCGTACCACCGCTGGAAGCCGCGCACAACAAGGAAATACCACGGCTTTCGACCTTTTTCAGGCCGCCACCGTATACCCGCGTCATAGAAAAATTAATACAGACGACCGGGTTTGTCATGCAGTTTGTTTCAAGCCCTTTGGGATGGCCGCCGGCTGGTCGCACCGACGCCGCGGCCTTTATAAGCCGGAACCGACCTCGCGGGGGCCTTTCAGGCTCATACGGCATTGCCGGTAATCGGCAGCGCGAGAAGCGCCAGCAAGAGAGGTTATTATTGTATCAAAATAGTTGCCCTGTAGTGATGCACACGAAGGTTATTTTGGATATAATAAGGATATCCTATTGTCATGCGGCCAGAAAATGCCGGGAGCCGTGCATGAATGAAAACAGACCGGAAATGCCTCAGGCGCAGGACTTCGATGTTGCTGACGCCCGCATACGGGATCTGATATTTACCATTGCGCTTGTGGTGGGAATCGTGGCCACGTTTTATTTCGGCATGGCGGATATCCTGCACGGTAAGGTGCGCCCTGCCGTCATGTCGTTTGCTGTCATCGGCATTCTGCTCCTTATGCTGCTCATCAATGCGCTGTTTCAACGGATCAAGCGGATCACCAATGTCGTTTTCACGTACCTGCTGGGTGCGGGATTTCTGCTGCTGGTGCATACCAAGTTTCCCGTGCCGTCCGTTTCGTTATGGGCCTTTATTTATCCGCTGGTGGCCGTTTTCGTCATCGACCGCAGGCCTGCGCTCTTCGTGCTGGTGCTGTTCAACCTCTGCCTTGCAGGCCTTTTCGCGGCCGACATCCATTTTTTTCCTGAAAAACACTCTTTTGAATATGCGTTCCGTTTTGGCGGCGTCATGATTGTCATTTCACTACTGTCGTACTACTATCAAACGCTGCGCGATCGATCCATGGTATTCCTGCGGTCGCTCAACGATTCGCTTGAACAGCGCGTTGAACAGAGCCGCAGAGACCTGGAAGCAACGCAGGAACGGCTCAGTCAATCGGAAAAGATGGAGGCGATCGGCCGTCTTGCCGGCGGCATTGCGCATGATTTCAACAACCAGCTCACCGGCATCATGGCATTCGCAGACCTGGCGCGCATTGCCGCAAAAGAAGGCGGCGAGATGCACGATTACGCCGCTAATATCCTCCTGTGCGCCGAGCGCTCTTCGAAATTGACGCACCAGCTCCTGGCGTTCGCCCGGAAAAGCCCTATGCGTTCGGTGCCGGTTGATTTGGACAAAGTGATCAAAAATGTCGTTTCCCTCCTGTCGCATACCATTGACAAAAGGATTACCATCAACCATGAGCCGGCGCAGGTTCCACCGACCGTGCTGGGCGATCCGGACCGGCTGGAAAACGCGCTTTTGAATCTCGCGCTCAATGGCGCCGACGCAATGCCTGAAGGCGGGACGCTCGTGCTTGCAACGGCGCTCGCAGACCTGGATGAGGCGATGTGCGCTGCCATGCCCGGCCCGCTCAAACCGGGCAGGTATGTGCGCGTGAATGTGACCGACACGGGCTGCGGCATGACGCGGGATCTCATGAACCGCATCTTTGATCCGTTTTTCACGACCAAGATTCAGGGCAAAGGCACGGGCATGGGCCTGCCTGCGGCCTATGGTACGGTGCAGAGCCTTGACGGCGCAATAACCGTTGCAAGCGAACCGGGGCGCGGCTCCCTGTTCAGCGTATACCTTCCTTACGTTGCGGCGGCGGCCGAGGAGCGCGTCGTTACGCCAGCGCCATTCACTGCGGGCAGGCGAGAGGGACATATCCTGATTGTTGATGACGAACCGGGCGTGTGCAGAAGCGTCAATGCCCTGCTGCAGTCTCTCGGGTATACGGTAACCATGCGGGACAACGGCAAGGATGGCCTGGAATACTACCGTGAAAACTGGAGCACCATAACCCTGGTGATCCTTGACATGGTCATGCCTGACATGGGCGGCCGGGATGTGTTCATGGCAATGAAAAAAATCAATCCGCGGATCAAGGCGCTGCTCGCCACGGGGTACAGCATTGACGCCACCATCAAGGAGATCATGGACGCGGGCTTTAGGGGCTATTTACAGAAACCCTTCCTGCTCAAGGACCTTCAGGAAAAGATCGACGCGGCGCTGGAGGGATGAGCGTCACCGTTTTCGTGAGAAATGGTATTATTGAGATAGTATGATTTTTCTGCAGCTGCTGGCACCCATGCTTCCGCTCATCGTGTTCATCATCATTGACGCGATATTCAGGAACATCCGGATCTCCATCATTGCCGCCATTGTCTGCGCCGCCGTGCAGGGCGCGTTTTTTTACGCAACCACCGGCCGGTTCGACTGGTTCATCCTGCTCGATGTCTCCCTTATCGTGGGACTCGGCGTCATCGCCATACTTTTCAAAAACGAGCTTTTCTTCAAGGTCAAGCCGGCGATCATCGAAGCGGCCGCGATCGTTTTTTTCCTCGTGATGATCATGTTGCCCGACCGGGTTCTGCTCGATTACTTCGGCAGGATGCTGCCAAAGGGAATGGTGTTTCTTCCCCAGGCCGTCGGCACCCTTAAGACCATGCTTTTCTGGATGTGCGTGTACACCTTAGCGCATATCGCCGCCGTGGTGTATACCGCCCGCCATTGCTCCCGCAGGACTTGGGCCATTGTCTCCGGGCCCGGGTTTTACTTCATCTTCATTCCGATGATGATAGCAATTATGGGCAGGGATCTGAAAAAGCGGAAAAAAAGATAGAAAGATAGGCATGAAGGGGGAAGGCAAGCTTTTCGCCCGCATCGCGGACGGAAAATCCCTCCATGACGTGTTTTTATTTCCCGGCGTTATTTCAGCTCTCCGGCAACAGTTATGAATAATCCGGGTTATGTCTTTTACCCACTAATATAAAGCAGGGTATTTTACCGATCGTTTCACGGCTTTATCGCAGGGCGACACCTTCATGAATCCTCTCATTAAAGGTTTGTTTAACAAAAAATCACTCCTTTGTTTTCTGACCGTCTTTCCGGCAATTTCCGCCTTTGCTCTTGCCCCCAATCCACTCATTTCACGCAACAAACCGGTCTTCGGACCGACCAATGCCCCAGAAAATCTCGTGAACGGCAGGTTCGGGGAAACCGCCTGGAACGCCTCCGCCGGTGCCTGGGCAGCGATCAATGTCGGGTCAGGAGCTTCCACCATCCTTTTTTCCTGGAATTGCACCAACTACATGTGGGCTGACCAGATCGCTTCGCCGTCCTGCCCGCAGAACATCCCGGTTCCGGATTCATATGACCTTCTTGTTTCGTCCAATTCAACAAACGGCTCTGACGGGACATGGACGAAAAAAACAACCGTTGCCGGGAACATCGTTGCCGCGCGCACCCATCTCGTTGATTTCGGCAATTCATCATGGGTAAAGATGAGCGTTACCAGCGGCAGCGGCTGGATCGATGAAATCGAGGTGTTCGATGCATCCAATGGCCATGCGGACTCCTGGTTTTTCGCAGGCACCAGCATTACTGCCAATGCGTTCAAAGGGCCGGTGCCGACGAAAAGTCTGGCTGATTTGATAACAGCAGCTCATGCTCGATTCACGCCTGTCATCATACGGGGCGGTATCGGATGCATTACGTGCGTAAATTTTTCCCGCGATATCGTCAAATACTTTGAGCATGCCGGTCCTTTGAGTTTTTTCTGTATTGAAATGGGAACCAATGACGGCTGGGGCGGGTCGAACGCCAATGCGGCCTCCTTTAAGGTCGGTCTTCAAAAGGTAATCGATTCATGCAAAGACCGTAACATCCAGCCGATCATCGCCCGTACCATTGCGACCGATTCGGCCAGGGCCGGCTGGCAGATTCACGGGGATTTTCTCGCGGCAATAGACGACCTGACCGCTTCAAACAATCTTTATCCGGGGCCTGACCTGTTTTCGTGGTTCCGGTCCCATCCTTCTGATCTGAACAGCGACGGGGTGCACCCGAACGCTTCCGGAGGGGCGAGTATCATGTGTCTCTGGTCGGAGGCTGCAGACCGTGTCTACGCAACCAGCTGCCTTCCGCATACGACCGGCTTGTCCCCCGATCCCAGGACCGTTGGTTTTTCCGCAGCCGCAGCACCTTCAGGAATTATAATACGTTCAACCCGCCAAGGACAGGTGGCGCTGTTTGCGCTCAATGGTTCATTGATCGGCAGAAAAGCGGTCAAAACCGGCCAGGCGCTTTTTTTCCCTTTGCACAACCGGGTCTGCATCGCGAAACTGTATGCAGTACCTCGGAATGACCCCGGCCTTGACGATATTCAACTGATCGTCAGGTAATCTTTCGGAAACCGCATTGGCGTGCAGTGTTACCAGTGGTGCGGCCGCAGTTACTGCCGTTTTGTTATCACCTGCGACACGAGCCGGTCCCCCTGCCGCACCGTGAAAAGATAGTTCCCCGGCCCCAGCAACGACGCGTCGACGGGCCCGGTCTCCGCGCCTTTTCTTTTTCCTGACAGCAGGACCCTTCCTGACATGTCAAGAATGCGGTATTGCATGCCGTTGCCGGACGCGGTGAACGGATCGAGGTACAGGCGTGTGGTGAACGGATTGGGAAAACAGCGCAGGGAGCGGCTCCTGTCGATGGTCATTTCGCCGGTGATTGGCGGCGCGGTCGCTACCTGAATGCTTATTTTTCCCGCGCCCGCCTTCTGCGGCACCGAGGTCCTGAGGCCGGACGCGTTTTCAGCGGTATAGGGGTAGGAGAAATACCGGGAGGGATCAAACGACCTTCCGGTGACGTACCCGAAATCGGACGCGCACTCGTCAGGCGGCGCGTTGTTCCGGTGCTCGAGCAGTCCGTCGGTTTCAGAGCTGCTGGAGTGTTCGTTGACCGAACCGCCGAATTTGGCGAACCGGAAATAGTTGGCCTCGACGAACACGATCGCTTCGCACTGCGATACCACGCCCTCGGTGTTCCGGTCCTTTTCCACGCCCTGCAGGAAGCAGTTCAGCACGTGCACGATGCCCCAGCGCACGCGCGGGTGCCGCGAGCTGGCGGTCCCGCCGAGATCGTTGAAAAAATCGTAGTAATACGTTGCGCGGAGATGGCCCTGGTCGATTGCCTTGATTTCCTCCTTGTTCGAGTGGCCCACGAGGCACATCTTGCTGTGGTTGGTAAAAACGCAGTAGGAAACGGTGAGGAAATCAGATCCGCGCTTGTAGTCGAGCTGTCCGTCAACGTCAAGCGGCCCGCCCGGCCCGTCGGTAAAGGTGCAGTGGTCGACCCAGACGTGGTGGGAACCGCCCTGGATATTGATCGCATCGTCAGGCGCCGCCTCAAAAGTGATGTTCTGGATGATGATATTGCTGACCGCGTCCGGCTGGGGATCGCCTTCACCGCTGCCGCTGTAAATCGAAAGCCCGGACCCGTGGATTTTCGCGTCGCTGCCAACGCCCAGAAGCGATTTGTTGGACCGCACCTGGCTCATGCGCATGGTCACGTCGCTGACCGGTCCGGTGCCGTCGGGATACTGGGGAAGCTGTACTGATCCGCGCAGATAGACGATGGCGGGATCGTCATTGTCATCAAGCGCGTCCTGCAGCTTTTTTGCGTCAGTCTGCCCGTTTATGACAATGACCCTGCCGCCCAAGCCGCCGGTCGTTGTTTGAACGCCATATCCGCTCTGCGCGGCAAATCCGACAGGTTGTCCCACCTGCTGGGCTGACGCATGCGGAAACAGTGCGAAAAGCAACGAAAAAACCATTACCGGGAAATTGAAGCGTTTAAACATGACACCCCATCAACACAAAGGTTCTTTCCATCAGCTAGCATACTATACCGTAAATATAAGCAATTTTGCCCGTTTTTCCGGGTGCGGAGGAAATGCCTGTTCACGCGAGTGAACAGAGGTACCATTGCAGGGGTAAAACATTTTTTACCCCTGCAATGGTACCTCTGTTCAACTTGATTTTTTACCGCTATCGTGGTAAAATAGTACTCGTTGTTTCTTAAATAACCCATTTCTTTCAAGGAGACCCTGTTATGCGCTTTACCGCACCTCTCTTTGTCGCATTATTCGCAGTTTCAGCCGGTTTTACCCAGGACGGCATATACGGATCGTTTATCGTTGGCCAGAAATTCGTCAAGCTGCAGCCCCTGAACGATTCACTGAAGCCATACGGTGTCGAATTTCCTTCTCACTGCTGGACCTTGGGCGGAGAGGGACATGTGATCGTGGCGAAACGGTTCGTTTTGGGAGGGAAAGGATTCGCTTTTTTCAGCGAAAAAGAGGACGCCACCGAGCCGAACCGCCTCATGAAAATATCCGGCGGTTTGGGAATAGGCAGCGTGGGGTATGCGCTTCTTTGCGATTACGAAACCGGCATAAAAGTCTACCCGCAATTGGGTCTCGGCCTCGCTCCGTTTCTTTTCCAGACCAAACGGCAGCTTAACGACACGAACAACAGTTTTTCCCACATCATCTCGACCGGGAATGACAACATGACCGTGCTTGAAAAAATCGGTCTTGCTCTGGACGTCTGCGTGGCAATGGACTGGTACATGAAATTCATCCATCTGCTGGCCATCATCCCGGGTCTGGAAACCGGTCCCATACTCCATGCCGAGGCGGGCTATACCTTTTGTCCCGGCAACCTGCGCTGGATGCGTGATATCGACCAGCTTTCCGACTTTCATCCGGACATGAAGTTCGACGGGTTCTATTTCAACATCGGCATAGGACTCGGCATCACTTCTACTGCGGATAAAAAATAGTGCTCATTGCCCAGCCGCTTCGCTATTGAACAGCGGCATGTACTCGCGAATCAAATCGCATGGTGGGGGGGGTATATATACCCCTCCCCTGCTGACAACCCGTAGCGGTTTATCAAGAAGTACCCTTTCAACGGATACCACAACCTGAAAATGACCGGACCTTTTAAACAGTATGTATTATTTTTACGGCATGCCGGAAGATATCGTGGCTTCATTTACAAAACGTTATTTTAATGAAAACAAAGCGCCTGATTCGTATCGAAGCGCATCGATTATTCCTACTGTCTCCTCCGGCTATTCGGCCGGAATTCCGTTTTCAAGCTTTATGCGCCAGGTCGGACAGAGGGTACGCACGAGCGTGGCGCCCGGAATATCCAATGGCTTTTTATGCCGTAGAAGCCCCTTTCCCCTGTTCTTTTTTTTGCCATTAACCATTATTGTTTGCACCGCCCCTCTCCATTCCTCCGGCTCTTATTTGTTAAAAGGCCACCTCTCCTATCTCCACACGGTCGCTTCGCAAAACAGCGGGTCACCCCTGCTCATCGAAGGCAACCTGCACAACCGGATCGATGCCGCCTGGCGGGCGACCGGCGCGGCAACGCTCAACGGATCGCTCCGCACGCGGCTTTTGTACGGCGATTTTGTGGAACAGTCGCCTGACTACGGCGCGTCCCTTTCGCAAAGCACCGGGTATTTCAAGCTTTCGCGCGTGCTAGATGACGGCCCGTCATGGCTGCTCCACTCCGAGATCGACCGCCTGTATGGCGAAGCCGGTTATGGCGCATGGCAGGTGGTTGCGGGACGGCAGCGGATCAACTGGGGCCTGAACCTTGTCTGGAACCCGCATGACCTGTTCAACGCCTATTCCCTGTTTGACGTTGACTACCCGGAGCGGCCCGGAACCGATGCCGTGAGCGTGGAATACTATCCCTCGGAAACCTCGAACGCGCAACTGGTCTGGCAGGCCGGCGAAACCCTTGATTCCATGGCGTTCGCAGGACGGTACCGGCGCTCTGTTTACGGCTACGATATCCAGGCAATCGGCGGTCTTGTGAAACAGGACCTTGTCGCGGGCGGCGGGTGGTCGGGAGCCGTTGCAGGGGGCGCCTTCCGCGGGGAAGCCGCCTGGTTTCATCCGACCAAGGCCGGAGCCGGCTCCACGGACATCGTGTCGGCGTGCGTGTCCGGCGATTACACCTTTTCATGGAGCCTGTACGCACATGCGGCGTTCCTCTATACAAGCAACGGTTCCGCGCAGAAGACCCGCTCCCCCGCCACCATAAACGACCTGCTCTCGCTTTCCGCAAAAAAGCTCTCCACGTCCAGATACAGCTGCCTTGGCCAGGTTTCGTATCCGGTAACGCCGCTCGTCAATGCCGATCTGACGGGCGTGATCAATCCGATCGACCATTCCTTTTATGCCTGCCCCACGGTCCGCGTCTCCGTGTCGGACAACAGCGAGCTCTCGCTCCTTGCCCAGGTATTTGAGGGAAAGGAAAACAGCGAGTTCGGAGCCTACGGCATGTTTGCCATGGGACGGTTCCGCTGGAGTTTTTAATGGACTTCTTTGCTTATTCTTGATTTTGCCTGCTGGAAATGTCAATATTTAGAGTACCAGTGCGTTCCATTCTATCGGATGAGCACTATGAAGGGTACAAACGTACGGTCATACCTGACACGCCTTCCCGTTGCAGCCGGCGTCTGCGTATTCGGTCTCTCCTATTTTGCCTTTTCCTGGCTTGGGTACGGGCTCTCTCTTAAACCGCATTACTTCACGCCGTTCTGGCTGCCGAGCGGCCTTTATCTGTCCGCGTTGCTCATTACCCGGATGCGGCACTGGCCATGGTACATGGCCGCGGCCGTGACCGCCAATATCGCGTACAACTATTTCATCGGCACCGCGTTGCACATCAGCTGCCTCTACGTGCTGTCCAATACCCTTGAGGCGTTTGCCTGCGCGTACGCGCTGCGGAAAATAACCGGCGCCGTTCCCGGCATGCAGCGGGTCAAAGACGTTGTCGCGCTTATTATTGTTTCCGTCCTCACGACCGCGGCAATCAGCGCGCCGATCGGAGCGGTCACCGTGGTGACGTTGATGGGCAGCGAGGAGGCATTCTGGAAGATATGGCTGCGCTGGTGGAGCGGCAGGGCGCTGGGCATAGCGATTGTCACGCCTGTTCTCCTGACGGCGATAAACGATGCCGGTTCCTTTTTTCTCAAAACCGTTGCGCGACCCGCGTCGTCACGCCTGGCGCTTGAAAAAATCTGCTGGGCAATCCTTTTTCTTATCACGCTCTGGCTGGTGTTCCTTGAAACGCCGAGGGAAATGGTGCTGTATGACTATCTCTTCTGGCCGTTGCTGATCTGGGCGGCGATGCGCTTCAGGATATCCTCCATTTTTCTCATTAACCTGTGCATCTCTTTGTTCGCAGCCTGGTCCGTTTCGCACGGGTATTTGCCCTTCACGGCAAGGTTCCCTGAAACCCTCCACCCCTTTCTCTCGCTTCAGGTCTTCCTTCTGGTACTGGTTTCGTCGGGCATGGTCGTATCCGCGATCTCAAACGAGCGGCGCCAGAACCAGCTTTCCCTCCAGGCAAGCGAGCAGAAATTCCGCGAGGTTTTTGAACACGCGTTTGACGGCATTCTTCTGGCCGATCCCGTGTCGCTGCGCATTCGCATGGCCAACCGGGCCATGTGCAGGCTCACCGGGTACACCGTACAGGAGCTTGTTTCGTTGACAATCAGGGACCTGCACCCCGCCGAGGAGCATGAGGACCATTGTGCGACAATCAAAAAGGCCCTGCGGGATTCCAATGCCCTGCTGTTGAACAGAAGCGTCAAACGCAAGGACGCCCCGGCTATCTTCGTTGACATCAACGTGACCCGGTTCATGCTTGGCAACGAGCAACTGGTGCTCAGCATTTTTCACGACATTTCGGAGCGGCTGAAGGCCGAAAAGGCGTTGCGCGAAAACGAACGGCGCTTTCGCACAATCGTTGACAATATCAATGACGCCTTTTACATCCATGATTTCGACGGAACCATTAACGACTGCAACGACAATGCCTGCCGCATGCTCGGCTACACCCGCGACGAACTGGTGGGCACCTCGATGAAGCTGTTCGACAGCCCGAAAGAAACCCAGCTCATGCCGGCGCGCATGAAAAAACTCATGATTGACGGCGTGCTGGTATTCGAGGGCGAGCATATACGGAAAGACGGCACGGCGGTGGCCGTCAACGTGAGCGCCCGCGTCGTATCGCGCGAAAAAAACGGCGTCGTGCAGAGCTTCGTGCGCGACATAACGCTGCTCAAGCGCGCCGAAGACAACATGCTCAAGGCGGAGAAGCTGGAATCGCTCGGCATCCTGGCCGGCGGCATCGCGCACGATTTCAACAACCTGCTTGCCGGCATTTTCGGCAACATCGACCTTGCGCTGGCCGAGGCCCAGTCCGGCAAGGCGAAAAACGCGGCGGTTTTCCTTTCCCGCGCAATGACGGTCTTTGAGCGGGCCCGTGACCTGACCCGCCAGCTTCTGACCTTTTCCAAGGGCGGCGCCCCGTCGCGCGTCAGGGGAAACCTTGCCACGACGATCGGCGATACGATCGCCTTCGCGCTCAGCGGCTCGAACGTAAAAGCGGCTTTCGACTTTTCGCCCGGCCTCTGGACCTGCGAGTATGACCCGCACCAGATCGGCCAGGTGCTTGACAACATTGCCATTAACGCGAAGCAGGCCATGCCCGAAGGCGGCACCCTCGAAGTGGACGCATGCAATGAAATGATTGAATCGGACCACCCGTCGCACCTGACCGCCGGACCCTATGTCCGCCTGCGCATCAGGGACAACGGCATCGGCATTCCGTCCGAGTACCTGCCCAAGATTTTCGACCCCTTCTTTTCGACAAAGCAGGCGGGCAGCGGCCTCGGCCTTGCCACCAGCTGGTCGATCGTTTCGCGCCATAAAGGGCATATCGATGTCCAGTCCGAGCCCGGCAAGGGAACAGCATTTACCGTCTATCTTCCCGCCTCCCCTGCGGGGCGCCTTATCGATGTCAAGGACACGGTCACGATGAAAAAGGGCGAGGGCAGGATCCTTGTCATGGATGATGAAAAATTCATTTGCGACTTGAGCGTTTCCGTCTTGTCGAGCCTTGGCTACACGGTGACCTGCGCGAAGGACGGACAAGAGGCGCTGGAACTTTTCAGCGTCGCGCTACGGGAGAACAGGCCATTCAAGGCGGTGATCCTCGACCTGACCGTACCCGGCGCCATGGGCGGCATTGAAACGCTTGACAGGCTGAAGAAAATCGACCCTGCCGTACGCGCCATTGCGTCAAGCGGGTATGCCGATGATCCGGTCATGGCTCATCCGGAAAATTTCGGGTTTGCCGCAAGCATCGGCAAGCCGTACCGGCAGGCCGAGATTGCCGGCGTTGTTGCCGCAGTGATAGCCGCGTGATTCCGTCGGTCAAAATAGAATAATCATCAGGGAAGCGGCGGATTCCGCCTACAGCCTGCTCTTGAGCCACATGCGCCGGTACTCGTGCTCCACCTGGAGCGTGAATGCCCGGGCATCGCACAGCGGCGATCCGTCCATGAGCTCGCGCA
Organism: Chitinispirillaceae bacterium; assembly: GCA_016926315.1. The sequence goes on along the minus strand of JAFGOU010000254.1, from coordinate 2,205 downwards.
GCCCGTTTCGCAACATGCCAAGGGACGTGATCTCCTGCGCCATTTTCACGGCAATGGCGCAGAACTCCTCAGGCGACTCCGCGATGAAGTCCTCAAGACCAAGCTGCGTGAGCACGCTGGCGACCATCCTTCCCGCATAACGGTCGCCGCGCATCGTTATGACCGGCACGCCCATCCAGAGCGCTTCGCACGCGCTGGCGTGTCCGCTCCAGGGAAGCGTGTCAAGCATGACGTCGATCCGCCGATAGATCTCCAGGTGGCCCTGCGGCGGCACTTCCCGCACGAAATCGATCCGCGCAGGATCAATCCCCTCGAGCGCAAAGCGGTCGACAAGCCGCGCAATGATCTCATCGTTCAACAGGGTCCTGAACACCAGAAGACGCGATCCCGGCGCGCGCGCAAGCGCCTTCGACCACAACCGGATGACCTCACTGTTCAGGCGCGCAGGCGTATGGAGCGACCCGAACGTGACAAACCCGTTTTTCGCCGCGGGCGGATCGCCCACCTCCGGCGCATCGGAGGGCGGCGCGTAACAGCAGAAGCAGTTCGGCAGCCGCACTATCCGTTCCGTGCAAGGCGGCTCTTCGGTGACCGGGTCCGTGGTCTCGTCCCCGAACCGGTAATCGATGGTGGGAAGGCCCGTGGTGTTCGGGTACCCGATCCACGAAACCTGCACCGGCGCGATCCGCCGCGCCAGCACCGGCAGCCGGTTGTCCGCCATGTGTCCGGTGCAATCAATCAGAATATCGATTTTATCCTGCAGCATGCCCGCGCGCACCTGCTCGTCGGCAAGTTCGCGTATGTCGCGCCACTGGTCCGCGATCAGCCTGAAACGTTCGGTCTTCGCATCCCTGATCCTGCCCTGGGAATAGCAGAAAACCTTGAACTGCGAAGGGTCATGGTTTTCAAGGAGCGGTTCAAGAAACGAGGCCGCGGGGTGCCTGCAGAAATCGGATGAGAGATATCCGAGATTGAGCGTGCGGTTCGTTTCGTTTTTTTTTGGGAAAACCGGTCCCTCCCCGGAGCCGGCTGCCGCGCGGCAGAGCTCCTCCCCCCATTTCCGGTGGGCTTCCGCTATCTGGATTGGCGAATAGGCAGGATTGTAATTCATGGACAGGAACAGGTTGCTCCAGGCGAGATGGTTGCCGGGATCAAGCTCTATGGCTTTTCTGAAGCACACTTCCGACTCTTCGATGCGTCCCGACGCCTGCAGCGATTCGCCGAGGCAGGTATACGCGACGCCGTTCTCGGGCCTGAAACGGAGCGTGTTTCGAAAACAGGTGATCGCCATGTCGAGCCGGTCCCACTCCCGCATCACGGCGCCAAGCTTGAAATGGGCGGTCGCGTCGCCCGGCTGGATACGCAGCGCTTCGACAAAGTGCCGCTTGGCGCTTTCCAGGTCCCCGACCGCATGGTTGACCGAGCCAAGCCCGATCAGGGCCACGACAAACCCTTTTTTCCGGTGCAGGGCGTCCTGAAAAGCCTTTTTTGCCCCGGCCAGGTCCCCCTTTGAAAGCAGGGCCGTGCCAAGGTTGCAGTACACTTCGGGCAGGGAGTTATTGACAGCGAGCGACTGCCGGTAGGTCGCGATCGCGGCGTCGATGTCGTCCATTTCATACAGGAGCAGGCCGATGTTGCTGAGCGCCTCGGCGTTCGAAGGCTCGCGCCGCACGATCTCGCGCAGGATGGCCAGCGCTTTTTGATTGTCCCCGGATTTACGAAAAAATTGTGCTTTTGAAAAAAGTTCCTGTATCGATTCAGACGCCATATGACTCCATTGGGATTGCCGCGACGGGGGCAGTATTATTATAGCATCGAACCGGCGAAAAATACAGGGGGTTTGCGGGTGATGCATGGTGGCCGTTGCCTGGATTTTGTTTCAACCAGTATAAAGATAGAGAATCGGTCGAAATCGTTTGGTGCCCCCTAAATCCCCCTGTGGGGGACTTTGGAACAGGGTTCTACAGAAGGGGGACGCGATGACCGCGTCTCTACAAAGGTAATCCGGTACAACCGGGCGACCGGAAAAAAAACCGGGCGACCGGGTCGGTCGCCCCAACGGATCGGTGACCTTAGATTTTGTCAAAGGGTTGCCACTGTTGCAGCTTCTAAAAAGAATCTGAAAGGTGAGCGATTTAGTGGACACGAAGTTAAGCTACACCCGGCTTTTTAAATAACGGTGTAGTACAATTAACTATGGAGGTG
>JAFGOU010000253.1 GCA_016926315.1 Chitinispirillaceae bacterium | reverse complement strand
GTGGTCATGATGGCCCTGGCGAAGTTCGTGCCGCCCCGCGGCGACAGGCGGTGGGCGAGCCGGCCGATGCCCGCAACGATTTTTTTCATGGGCAGGAATCTGCCGATGACGCCGGTTGAGGCGCAGAGCACGGCATCGGCGGCAATGCTGAGTTCCCGGGCCGCGGTCCTGGCCACGGAAACGGTGTCTTTTTCGCCGCTGCTGCCGGTGCAGGCGTTGGCGCATCCGCTGTTGCACACCACGGCCCTGATGGCCGAACCGGGCAGCAGCCGTTCACACCAGTCGACGCTGGAGGCTCGAATCGCATTGGTAGTGAAGGTCCCGGCTGCGCTGCAGTTCCGGTCGCTGACGAGCAGCGCGAGGTCCTCTTTCCCCGTTGTTTTGATCCCGGCCTTGATGCCGCCGGCAGAAAATCCCCTGGCCATGGTCACTCCGCCGGAGAGAGGAAGGATGGAGGGTGGTGTATCTCTTTTCGATTTGCTCATGGAAACAATCCTTAAAATTATAGTATTATGGTAATTACGATAAAAATATCCAGGCTAAAAGAAAAAAGTAACGGTAATTCCCGCTGCCGCCAGTCCTAAAAGCGTATATCCTGTAAATTCAAAGCTTTTAGCGCGGTCAAACAGGTTTTGAAACTTTTCGGGCTGGTTAATGAAATCGTCTTCTCCAAGCTGCATATATTGCCGAAAATAATAATGTTCGGCAGTGAATGCTCCTGCGGAAGCAGCTCCAAAGAAAAGAGCCAGAGGCAGATAGCGACTGTGATAGAAGTAACGCCGTTTCAAGGTGGCTTTGACATCGGTCACGCCGGGCGCCGTTACCTTGATCTCCTGGTGATAGGGTACATATTTCGGCAGCCATGCCCTGAGGGTGTAGGTGCCGGGCAGCAGAAGAAGTGTTTTAGGGGAGCGGTTTCTCCCCAATGCAGAGTCAAGAATGAAAAACGCTCCCTCAGGCAGGATGGTGACTTTTACCTCGCCAAGGACCTCGCGTCTCACATTCTCGACGATTTTTTCGGCAACGACCATATAGAGCCCGTCCCTGTCGATTCCTGCCGGGATTTGGAATAGCGTAAGTACCTGATTCGTTTCATCGTTCGCGGCATGTTCATCCCCGGTTTTTTTAAAATATACCACGATCGAACCGTGGTACATTGAACGATCTTCCATTGCTTCGTAGCCGATCCGGAGATCCACCCCTTCATGGCCGGCCGGAGCGTTTTTGTCAATGGCGGTGGCAACGCAGAGATTGATATTCGTGAATTTTTGTTCGAGCGCTCCGTAGAGCGACCGGGAAAAATTCGGGACAAGCGCGGAATCAATGGCAGGATCAATATGAATAGCAACACGCAAGAGGCAGTGCGCAGCGGGTTCAGGAGCCTTTTTTCCCGGAGCAGCCAGGGCCCCGTTCAACGCAGAGAGCACGGACAGGGTCAGAAAAGTACGGAAAAGTAGCTTGATTGAAGGGCTCAACAAGCAGCGATCCTTTGGCGGAAAAGTTTTGCCGGAGCAAGAAAACAATGCGCCCGGCCCGGTTACACCCGGTATGATCGGTCTCCCCAGGTACTGAATATAAAAAAAGCAACCGCTGGGGTTGGGAGAATTCATCGCATGATGCTGAGGGAAACCGGCACCATAAACGGATTTCTATGCAGCAGAGATTGCCGGCAACGAACAACCGCTTCTGGAAAATGATACAATTAGGTGCTGTGTGAGGAAAATATACCCTTCTTGCGTATATTTTGCGAGCTACAGTACCTTATGTCGTAATACAATAAAAGATTTCTTCCGATTAAGTCGGCTTAGTATGAACGGTTAAAAATTATTTTGCCACAAATAGAGAAGGCCCCTCCAGGCCCTGCGCTGCCGCGAAAGGCGGTTTCATAGGCTGGAGGGTATTACGAAAGGGAACCCGTCACTGGAAGTCGTTCTTCAGCAGGATGTGTCGCGCAATGTTCGCATGGCGGTCTGAAATAACTAGCAAGGATAGTCGATCTTATGTCGAAAAAGTACGGATTATTCACAGCGCTCACGACATTTCTTCTGGCAGCTCTTTTGCCTTGCGGCACCAGTGCCCAGGAGCTTTTTGCAGACGCCGATGAAATCTCGGCGCCGGCCGAAAGAGCGGATCGTTATTCGATAATGGTTGCGCGGCCCGCAGCGGGCGATACGAAGATCAGCCAGGAATTTGCATGGATCGCCCCGTTTCTCCACGAGTTTGTGCTGTTCCGCCTGGGGGCAGTTGCCGGTATCCGGCTGATTGAGCCCGACACCCTTGCCGTGGCCGTGTCAGGGTATCGTTCCTACCAAACGGCTGCACCGGCACCATCCGTCTACCTTTCCAAAGCCGATGCGCATGACGTAACCCACCTGCTTGTTCCCGGTTTCCGCCTGCAGAACAACAACCGCGCGGTCACGTTTTCAATGGTTGTCATTCCGGTTAATGGCCAGGGCAATGAGATTTCGGTTCAATCATCCGCTGTGGAATTGAACAAGATAGACGAAGGAATCGATGCTTCGGTGGCGCAACTGCTCTCCGGGCTTCGGATCGAAGGCTCGCCCGCGGTCCAGAAATTCATGAAAACCAGGATTGCCGGAGGCGGCAAGTGCGACAAGAGCATCGGCAGCGCCGTTGCCGTCCTGTATGGCGAAAAGAAGCAGAACCCGAAAAACACGGCCGATGAGCTGAAAAAGTGCGCCGGCCAGGACGAATCCGCGCCATTAGCCTTTTATCTGAGCGCCCGGTATTATGCCGCAGCCTCTGACTACGACAATGCGTCGAAGGTGCTCAAGGACCTTATTTTCAAATTAGGGCCCACGAATGCGGCGCTCTACCCGCTCTGTGCCTCCTATTTTCGCAAAGCAAAAAAACAGCAAGAGGCACTCGGGATGGTCAAAGTGGCCGAAGGATTGAACCTTGTGACCAACGATCTCATACTGGAAAAGGCGCTTCTTCTTGAGGAGATGGAAGAGGAGGACGACGCGGCCGCGGCGTGGCGCGAGGTGTTGTCTTTTGACCCGTCGAATTTCAACGCGCTGCTGTTCCTGATGCAAAAGTCCAACAGCAGCCAGGATGCCACGGGGGCAATCGACTATGCGAACCGTTTCCGCCAGCGCTATCCCAACGACGGCCGGGGCGACCTGGAGGCCGGGAAGGCGTATCTCGCGGTCATGCAGTATCCCGACGCACAGGCTGCGCTTGCGAAGGCCGCCGACATCCTCACTGCCGATGCGCAGCCGCGGATTCTCCTGGGCGACGTGTTCGCCGCCCAGTATAATTTTACGGCAGCCCTGGATCAATACGAACGGGCGCTGGAGTTTGCGTCGGAGAATATCGACCTGCAGGTAAAAATAGCCCAGGCCTGTCTGAGCATGGGCAAGCCCGAGATGGCGGTGGAAACCCTCAGGAAGATGCAGAAAAAGCATTACGATCACGGCGGCCTGCTCAAGACCCTCGGGCTTGCGGAATATCAGACCGGCGATACGGTCGCGGCGCGGAAAACGCTGGGCAGGTACACGCAGAGCAGCGCCCCGGACCGGACCGTGTTCTTTACCCTGGGTGAAATCTGCGATAATGCCGGAGAGTACGCCGAAGCCCTTGAATATTATGAGCGCGCCGCGGCACTTGACGAAAGCGATCAGCAGGTCCGTCTGCGGATCGATGAAGTGAAGGGGAAAATGGCGGGTGACGACTATGCCGCCAGGGTGCAGAAGAAAAAGGAGAAGAGGGAATCGGCCGAGCGGAGCCTGCGGATATCGCCGCGCATCACCATCGCGACGCTTTCCGGAGTCCTCGGCGTTGGTTCCGTGGCGGGCGGGTATATCATGAACATGCTCATGAAAAAAGACTACGATGTATACCGCAATTTCGATGACGAAAGCAATACTGACGCGCGGACCACGGAAAGGGTCGCGGAGCTCAGGAAAAGCATCGACCAGAAAATGCTGTATCGAAACATATTGTACGGTTTCGCCGGGCTTTGCGGCGTAAGCGTGACCCTTACCTTCGTTATTCCTTAAAGAAAAGGACCGATTATGAAACAGTCCGTTCTCCTTCCGATTTGGGCACTGGCGCTGCTGTGCGTCTGGTGCACCAGCGTCGATTTCAACAACCCGCTCGATGCAAAGGGCAAGAACTACATCGGAGACGAATTGGCCGGCGATCATGACGGTGACGGCATACCGAACAAGTATGACGAGGACTATCAGCGCGTAAAGGACACCACGGCGCCGGTCATCACCTTTGTGGGCGGCGATACGGTGCTTTTCATGCAGAATGATCCGGCGCAGGTGCTTTCACGGGATACGGCCAGGGCAATGGACGATTTCAATGGAGACCTTTCAAACGACATTGAAATAATCCCCGGTATTTTCATCTCGCAATGCGGGGTACAGCAGGTCACCTATCGTGTTTCCGACAAGGCCGGCAATATCGCTTCCCGGCAGCGCACGATCATGGTCGACTGCGAGGCTCCGGTCATTACGCTTGCCGGCGAAAACCCCATGAACCTGCGGGTCGGCGATACCTATGCCGAACCGGGCGCGACCGCCGCGGACAACTTCGACGGCACGATCGCCGCAAATAACATAACCATTACCCAAAACGTGCGTACCGCCACCGAACACGTGGACACGGTCACCTATACCACCACCGACCGTGCCGGTAACGTGGCCACCAAAAAACGGATCGTGATCGTCACCCTGTCGCCGGACACCGAACCGCCGGTCATTACGCTCAAGGGCGCCAACCCGCTTTCGCTGAGGGAAGGAACGCCCTATGTCGAACCCGGCTGGACCGTTACCGACAACCGCGACACCGATCTGCAGGACAAGGTCGAAGTGATTGGCGGACCGGTGAATACCACGGTGCCGGGCAGGGATACGCTGACCTATACGGTTGCCGACAAGGCGGGAAATACCGCCTCGGTCAAGCGCATCATCGTCATTACGCCCATCGGGCCGGTCAATGACACGATCCCGCCGACGATTTCTTTAGTGGGAGGAATCGATATTGAAATCAAAGTCGGCGAGGCGTTTGTCGAGCCGGGCTGGACCGCTATCGACAACGTTGATGGTGACCTTACGGACAAAGTGACGGTCCGGGAATTAAACGGCAAACCGATCAATCCGATGAACACTTCAGTGCCCGGAACCTTCGAGCTTATCTACTCGGTTACAGATTCTGCGGGTAACAAAATGGAGGTGGGGCGAACCGTTCGCGTTGTTGGCGTGAACACCGATACGGTAAAGCCGGTGCTTGCGCTTACAGGAAAGGTGAACGATACGGTCGATCTGGGGAAAAACTATCCCGACCCCGGTGCCACGGCGACCGATGATGTTGACGGGGTTATCACCAGTAGTATCGTCAAGGTATACAAAAATGCCGCCGGCACGACCGTGCAGCCGTCGGTGCTTGCGCCTGCCAGTGACACCGGGAGGTACACCATTACCTACTCCGTGTCTGACAAGGCCGGCAACGCGGCAACCCCGGTGGTGCGCAACGTGTATGTGCGGGACACCTTTATTGACCCGAACAACCTGCTTTTGAAGTACGGGGTCCCGCTGGCCGCGGCGCTACCGACCATTAATAAAGATTATAAAGGAGGAGTCACCACCGACGGAACAGGTGCGCCGAATGTTTCCTCCATTACAGGATTGACATTAAACTGGAGTTTGGAAAACAAACAGATCCATTACATGGCATTTGACCTGAGTGTAGATCCATGGCATAAACCATTAAGTCCTACCCACACCTTTGACCAGGCCCGTCCCGGTTTCACCCTGACCGGGAGCGGCATCACCGGCCTCGACGGCGAATACTACATCAAGGCCGATGCCACCCAGTGCGTCTGGGTCAGGAAGGACGGCAGGTTCGCGATCATCTTCAGGTAGTGGCGGTCACTCACCAAAGTTTCGGGCCCCCCTTGAAAAAGGGGGGCCTTTTTCTATATCCGGCGCTTCTTTGAGCAGTAACTTTTTCCAATCAGCCGGTTGAACTTTCCGGTGAACATTCAACACTAATATAGAAGCGATAATTATAGGTAAGTATTTTCGGTTTAAAGGTGGATCTTTTCTAAGCCGGCGGAGCCGGAAAAATGGTTATCGTATGGCTCCGCGGCATAAGGTACTGTAGCTCGCAAAATATACGCTAAAAGCGTAT
>JAFGOU010000252.1 GCA_016926315.1 Chitinispirillaceae bacterium | reverse complement strand
TCCTGATGGAACCTGTATGTTCCCCATCACCACATAGGGGCTTAAAGACTTCTGCCAGGTCGTGTTAAACGGAATCTGGCCGGAAACTTCAACCTGGGAGTATATAATTCGATTTAGTGAGATAAAAGCAATAATAAAAAAAGTTAAAAAAGACCTCACTGAAAACATATGTACCATCATTTAGCTCGAAATAATATGGTTGGTCTACCCTGACTGTTAATGAAATTCTATAGTAATTATACCAAGAATATGCCCCTATTATGGAATTATTTAAAAAAATCGTTTTCTTTAAGAAAACGATATCCATTTATTATCAATTAGTCATCTTGAATGTAATAAAAATAGTCCTTATAAGGCCTTTAGGTATATTGAAAGCCGAAGCAAGCCCAGACCGAACGGGGGCAGGGGCCTGCCTGCCGTAGCGGCAGCGCAGGCAGGTGAGGTCTTTAACGATTGAAACAGCACCATCAGACCATCCTAAAACCGCCCAATTCCGCCTATATACCACAATCCTGCATTTTCCCCCGGCCCCTCGCCTCATTTATTACTATATCATTGATATTATTGTAGATAAATCATTCTGCAAACCGTTTTGATCGACTGTAATCGTCAAATGTTTCACTTGAAATGCGAAATGTTTGACTTACAAAGCCGATTGTTTGACTGCAAATGCGCAATGTTTCAATGTCAGAGCCCAATGTTTGAGTAAAAAAGCGTAATGTTTGGCTGTAAAAACCAAATGTTTCAGCTACAATTTGAAATGCTTGACTGCAAAAGCGTATTGTTTGACTGCAAACGGGCAATGTTTGAGTGTCAAAGCTCGATGTTTGACTGTCAGAGGCCAATGTTTGACTGTAAAAACCCAATGTTTGAATGTCAAAACGCCTTACATGATAGTTAAACCGGTCTGTTTCCCGGCTTGCAGGTTCTGTTTTCATCGGCCCAGGCTTCATGGATACGCATTTTCCTGGAATCCCTTATAAACCGGACGTAATTCATCTATACACTATTCTGACTGCTTTGATCCGCCTGTTCTTTTCCCCGGGTGATAATAAGTGTGGAAATCCGCCTATACCCCCCGTACACCGCTGCTCCGCAGATCATGCCGAACACTGCTCCTCCAAGCACATCGAACGGATAGTGCACGCCCACATAGATTCGGGAGTAGCCGATGAGGCCCGCGAACAGGAAGAACCAGAGAGTACAGCGGCGGTACAGGAGGGAGAAGACCGTTGCCTGGCCGAACATGTTCATGGCGTGGATTGACGGGAATGAGAGCGTGGTTTTAAACCCGAGCAGGAACCGGCCGCCTTCGACAAACGCGTCCGGATTGCACGGCCTGAGCCGGTGAAACAGCGGCTTGAGAATCTGCGCGCCGAGCGGGTCGGTGATGGCGACCGTGGCGATCGAGAGGGCGGCAAGAAGCCCGGTTTTTTTCCAGCCGAGTTTCAAGAAGAGCAGCAGTACCAGTCCGGCGCCGGGCGCGATCCAGAACCTGCCATGGGTGATGGTGGTAAAAAAGGGATCGAGCAGGGGAAGGCTCAGGATCGTGTTGAAAAAGAGAAAGAGCGCTTCGTCCCATGTGTAAAGGATATCGAGCATGGGCGGCTAGTGCTCCGGCGAGGCGGAATCAGGGACCGCGCCGGACGAATCCTCCACGGCAGGGGCGACCGCAGTGTCTGCGGGAAGTGATGGCGGACCACACCCTGCGGCAGCCGAATCAACGGCAAGCGAATCATGCGATGGTTTCGGATCGGGCGGCGGCGTTACGGGATCAACAACCTGTTGCGTGGACGGGGCAACGGTTTTTTTCTTCGGTTTTTGCGGTGCAGCCTGTACTTGGTTGATCAGCCGCGCGGTGATTGAGCCGACCTTGATCTTTGATTTGATGTACACGGGCCGTTTGAACTCGTCGTCGGACAGCCAGACCTGCATTTTGTCCTTTTTATTGAACGCGCCCTTGCTCGATACCAGTTTGGGTTCAAGCACCAGGCAGGGGATGGTGTCCGACTCGAATGTGAAGGTCTTGCGGCCCTTGCATACGAAATAGAGGGGGTGGATCTTCTTGTCGGCGTACAGGGGCAGGGTGAAGGTGTCGCCCGGCGCGAAGCGCATGGTGCGCACCTTGAGCAGCACCGAAAGGTAGTCGTTGACGAACTGCGGCGCATCGAGCGTCTTGAACCGGCGCTCCTTGACATGGATCTTGCCCTTGACGTGATCGTACAGGATCCAGCCGTCGGATTTGTATTTTTTCCCCTCGCGAAGGTGCTGCTCGAAGAAAAGCGGATACAGGCCGGTCGCGTCAACGGTGGAGATCACGTAGTCCCTCATGCGGTAGAGCTTGCTCACAAAGTTGTTTGAGAGCGCCTTGCCGCCGATAATGATGGTTTTTGCGGCCGGGTCATGGTCCACGGTGAGGATCACATAGCCGGCCCGGAACGGTCCCCATCCGATATCGTACACCAGCTTCTCCCCCTTGAAACGGTTACCGTGTGCAATGGTGCGCAGCGGACGCGCGGGCCAGGTCACGGCGTAGGCCTTTTTCAGCGAATCGATAAAGGATTTTGGAAAAGGGAATTTTTCAACTTCTTTTGCCGCATCCTCCCACTTGAAGTCGTCGTCCTGTTTCTTTGCAAAAGCAAGATGGACCGTTGCACAAAAGAAAAAAAGCGCAACGAATGCGGCGCCGGTGCGAAAGCCGGCTTTCATGATAATGGGTCCTGCGCCCGTGCCGCTTTGAACGGCTGGTGGTTACTGCTGATCACGGATAAACGCCTCGATCGAACGGTCATAGGTTTTTTCAGCGGCCGGGGAAAAGAAACACCCGGGAAGCTCCCCCAGCCGGCGGTGGTAGGCGATGCATTCGCAGCATACGCCGTGCCGGGAACAGGAGGGGTAGGTGCAGGGGCATGTGACCGGGGTTTTCTGGTGAACGCAGTGTTCCATAACGATTCTCCTCCATAAATAGTAATTAGCTTTTGACGGTCTCGTAATCGGCCCTTGTCATTATCTCCACGAGCTGGTCGAACGTCACCGATGGTTTCCACGACAGCTTTTTTTTCGCTTTTGCCGGGTTGCCCAGAAGCAGGTCCACTTCGGTGGGCCGGAAGTGCTTGGGATCGATGCGAACGATTACCGTGCCTGATGCCGCGTCCACACCGACCTCGTCAACGCCGCTTCCCTGCCAGGAGACCTTAATGTCAAGAACGGCGAACGATTTTTCTATGAACTCGCGCACCGAATGGGTCTCACCGGTCGCGATCACGTAATCGTCCGGCGTGTCCTGCTTGAGCATGAGCCACATTGCGGACACATAATCCGGGGCGTATCCCCAGTCCCGTTTGGCGTCCAGGTTGCCCATATAGATGCACTCTTTCTTTCCCGTTTTTATGGCGGCTGCGCCGAGCGTGATTTTCCGTGTCACGAAATTCTCCCCGCGCCGCGGCGACTCGTGGTTGAAGAGGATGCCGTTTGAGGCGTGGAGTCGGTACGCTTCACGGTAATTCACCACGATCCAGTAAGCATAGAGCTTGGCAACGGCATAGGGCGAACGGGGATAAAACGGCGTCGTTTCGGATTGCGGGACCTCCCGCGCTTTTCCATAGAGCTCTGAGGTCGATGCCTGGTAGAACCGGCAATCGAGACCGGTTTCCTTGATCGCATCGAGGAGCCGCAGGGTGCCGACCGCGTCCACATCGGCGGTGTATTCAGGCACGTCGAACGAGACGCGGACATGCGACTGCGCGGCCAGATTGTAGATCTCGTCCGGCCTGATCCGTTCAAGCATGCGGTTCATATTGCTGGAATCGGTCAGGTCGCCGTAGTGCAGGAAAAAAGGGCGGTTCTTTCCGTGCGGATCCTGGTACAGGTGTTCAATACGGTCGCGGTTGAACAGGCTTGCGCGGCGGATCATGCCGTGCACTTCGTACCCCTTTTCAAGGAGCAGTTCGGCAAGGTATGAACCGTCCTGGCCCGTGATGCCGGTGATGAGTGCTTTTGTGCGCATGCGAGGGTCCCTTCAGTCGCTGGTGTGGTCTCCTTATGGTACAATAGGAAAAAGGCGGTTGCAGTAGAAAATACTATTGTGAACGGTACGCGTGATGCCGCATCATGGTCATCATCGCAATCGTCCGACTGCCACACACCAAAGAACGCGCGCACTCATTGACTTGTTTTCCCACAGGGGGCTATTTTTATTGCGATGCACGGTGATGTCAGAGATTCAACGGTTCCCACGCGGCCGCACGAGAACGGCCCTCCGGAGAATGCGTTGTTGTTCAATTTTTTGTTTATCGTGATGGTGACTCTGGCCGCGGGTGCGGTCTTTGGCACTGCCACGCTCTCGTTCTTTGTGCTCAGGCTCTGGCAGAGCCTTCCCACCATTTCACAGATACAGAACATTGAGCAGCCCCTCGCGTCCAAGGTGCTGGACAAGGACGGCGAACTGGTCTACGAGTTCAGCATTGAACACCGGATCTGGGTGCCGATCGAACTGATCCCCAAAGAGCTGCAGCAGGCTGTGGTGGCCATCGAAGACCGGAGGTTCTACCGCCACTGGGGCATTGATGTCCGCCGGATTTTTCAGGCGGCGGTCATCGACGTCATCAAGGGTGAGTATGCGCAGGGAGCGTCGACCATTACGCAGCAGCTTGCGCGCAACCTGTACCTTACGGCGAGAAGCTCCATAATCAGGAAAATCAGGGAGGCCCTGACCGCGTGCCAGCTCGAATCGTGCTATACCAAGCGCGATATTCTGGAGCTGTACCTGAACCAGGTGTACCTCGGAGCAGGTGCCTGGGGGGTGGAGTCTGCCAGTGAGCGGTATTTCAGCAAGCAGGTGAATGACCTCAACCTTAACGAATGCGCGACCCTGGCAGGGGTCATCCAGCTGCCTGAACGGTACCGGCCCGACAAAACGTCGAACCACCAGCGTACCGCCATGCGCCGGAACACGGTGCTGCGTGCCATGAGGGAGATGGGCGATATCGGTGACGCGGAGGTTAAAAGGATTTCGGCCCTTGACGTGCCGTGTAATCCCCCCAAGGAAAAGAGCCGCGTGGGGAGCTATTTCCTCGAGATGGTACGGAAATACGTATCGGATAAATTCAGTGACAATGAGCTGTATAACGGCGGGCTCACGATCCACACCACCCTGGACCGCAAAGCGCAGGAGGCGGCCGAGGTGGCGGTCGCAGCGAACATTACGAGCCTTCAGCGGCGGCTTAACCGGATCTTTCTGGACAGCACCAAGGCCTACAAGGCCTACTCGATGCCGCGCGATTCGTTTCTGGCCCGTTTTGATTCCCTGTACGCGCTCAAGGCTGATGAGTATGAACGGCTGCCCGATTCCGTCAGGCTGCGCCAGGCCCAGGTCGCGATTGTGGCGCTCGACGCGGCCACGGGCGGCATCCGCACGCTCATCGGCGGCAGAAATTTCGAAGAGAGCAAATTCAACCGCGTCACCATGGCGCTGCGCCAGCCGGGCTCCGCGTTCAAACCGTTTGTCTATACCGCGGCCCTTGAACACGGGTACACGCCGGCGACCGTGGTCCTTGATCAGCCCATCACCCTCCAGACGCCTGAGGGAGAGTGGCGGCCGGAAAATTACGATCACGTGTTCAACGGGCCGACCACCATCCGCAGGGCGGTCGCGCTGTCGGTCAACATCGTGGCGATACAGGTGCTCATGGACATCGGTCCGAACACCGTGGTCGAATGCGCGCGCCGTATGGGACTCACCAGCCCGACCATCGAGCCGGTACCGTCGCTGGCCATCGGTTCGTGCGAAGCAACTCCCATGGAGATCGTGTGCGCTTACCAGATTTTTGCAAACAAGGGCGTCGCGCAAAAAACGTATTTTATCGAGAAAATCGTCAACAGGGACAACCGCGTGGTCGACGAGCATATTCCGGCGGCGCGCGTTGTGCTCACGCCGCAGACCGCCTATCTCATGTGTTCCCTGCTCCAGACCGTTGTCTGCTGCGGCACCGCTTCAAAGATCCCGCATATGGGGTTCAAGCGGGCCGCAGGGGGAAAGACCGGCACCACGAACGACTATTCGGATGCATGGTTTGTGGGGTTCACACCGCAGATCGTTTGCTGCGTATGGGCCGGGACCGACGAGCGAAGGTCGCTGGGCGCCGGCGTGAGCGGATCGATCGGTGCGCTGCCGATATGGGTGCCGATCATGCAGGCGCTGCATCAGGACCTGCCTCAGCGCTATTTCAAAGCACCTAAAGGCATAACATCGGTGCGGCTGTGCACTGAGTCGCACCTGATAGCCACGCGGCGCTGCCCTAAAACAAGAATCGACTATGTACCCAAGGGAACGGTTATTGACACGTGTGCCGTTCATCGTCGGTCGAAATCCGGGCAGGGTGAACGCCGCAACGTGTTCGGGCCGCGCTCAAAGAGCGAAACCAAGACCGGTACGGGGACCGGTAAAAAGAAGACGTTTTTCTGATCATGCGCACCTGGAGCATTGCTGAGCCCTGTCGCCGTCGCCTCACAAGGACGGCATGCTGCATTTCGTTCGCCGGTGCCTTTCTGCTCTGGACGGGTTCGCCCCAGGCCGCGTGCCGCGCAGACACCCTGCGGATCGCCAGGCACCCCATCGCCATCAGCGAACAGAACCTTGCCAAGGCCGCACGCAGCAGGACCGGCAACGATGCGTCGCGTCCCGCCCGGGCAATTGCTCTTGTCAATTCCTCGTTTTCCACGGAGCGGCTTGGCCGCTACGGCTGGCGTGTGGCCGCCCGGACCGGCGATATCGTTACCCTGCATGGAGACGCGGGATCGTCGCCCTTGCTCGGCGCGCTGGACGGCGTGCGCATGGTCAAGCGGCCGTCGCGGGTCCATCCGCTCATGGACACGGTCCGCAAGTACTGCACCGTTGACCAGGTGCACGGGACGCGTGACACCGGTATCGGCAGGACCTTTACCGGCGCGGGCGTGCTCTTCGGCATTATTGACACTGATTTCGACGTGCACCATCCCGCCTTTGCCGATTCAACAGGCAGGACACGCTTTCTTGCGGTCTGGGACCAGAACGATTCCAGCGGGACCGTACCGAACCGGTTCGGGTACGGTTGCATCAAGGACCGGGACGGGCTGGAAGCCGAT
>JAFGOU010000251.1 GCA_016926315.1 Chitinispirillaceae bacterium | reverse complement strand
CGTCCAGAGGTAATGAACAAACAGGGGAAAATCAAAGGCACAGCGCTGCGCCCTTAGGTGCGAAAAATTTTCACTCCGCAGCGCTGACTCAAATCGGAACCGTTTTCGGCCCAGTAGCCCGGGAAGCACGGTCCGTTCCCAGGTCCGCCACTGCTGGTAACCGGGGAAGGACTGTTCCGCTTTTTTAAACGCGGCCCCATGGACGACCCGTCGCCCTTTTTTTTTCCACGGAGGGATGGCGATATGCAGCATTTCATGGTACATGACGGCTTCGATGGCGAATTGCGGGACCGCAGCGTGATTGTAGACTCCGGCGATGGTGATGAGATTGAGCGTATTTCCCGCCCGGTCGGTTTTTATCATGTGGTGGGACGTTTTCGACAGGGAAGGGCCCCAGCGAAGCAGGGAGGAGAGCGTTCCCCCGAAATGCGTTTTATTGACAGAATCGAAGACTTCCCGGAGGTCGTGCCTCCTGCCGTGTGTTTTTCCGGCGATACGCTCCGGATCAAAGCGGGTGGTCCGGGTCGGCATTCCGGTTCGGGAATCCAGATGGCGCCAGATCACCCTTTCGAGCTCTTTTTTATTGACGAGCAATGCTTTTTCATGCCGCCGCTTCTGGCGCCAGGGAAGGAGCGCCCATTCAATGAGCGCATTTTTAACAGCAGCAGGAGCATCGGCCAGTACCGCCGGGACAAGAAGCAGGCGCCGGCCGGAACGCGGATCCATCTTTACCTGCCAGCCGCGCCTGAGCCGCGGATGCAGCGTGACCGATACGAGCTCGAGCAGGGACCTCTGCTTTAACAATTCTTCGAAGGACGGCTCGTCAAAGAGCGGCAAGGCAAGCTGAGTCGCTGTTTCCATGGGTTACCAGCGTGCGTGGACGTCCGTTCTTTTACTGGATCAGCGAGAGTTCGCTCTGCGCCTGGCGGAAGCGGGAATGGTCGGGGGAGGCGCCGTAGAGCCTTTTGACGACATTCCATGCGTTTTCGACCTGGACCCTGTTGTCGGGGCCAGGATTTTTACGGTACCGGTCGCTGCGGATAAGCGCTGAATAATACATTGCATCGTTCCGTATCTCGTTGCGGCTGCGGACGATCGAAGGCCTGGTCAGTGCTTTTTCGTAATAATCAAGGGCGGATTCATGTTTGTTGAGCGCCTGGTGAAGTCGTCCGCACAGATAATCGAACTGGGCGTCGGTGATCGTCTGGCTGGTAGCGATAAAAAGACCGTCTTTGGTGCGGCCGGCTTCGACATAGGCTTCAAAAAGCAGAAGAGTTTTCATTTTCTGGTCACCGACGTTGTCGCCCATTTTTTCAAGGGCAAAGATCGCATCAGCGCTTTTTCCAGATTTAAGAGCGCTCCGTCCGATCTCAAGAAGGTCGCCGGTGCCGTATTTCGCGGCGAGCTTATCCACCGACAAAGCCCCTTTATCGCCTGCCGCCGGGTCGTCTTTCGGGCTTACCGACGTGCGGGGAATCTTGACGGTTGGTGATACCGGTCGATTTTTGACGACCGGAGGGCGCGGGGGAGGTTCGACAGCGGTTTGGGCGGTCGTCCCGCCGGGAAGGGGGGTAAGCTCGCTTGCGTCGATTGTCGAAGTCTGCGGCACGGCTGCGCCGGTCTGTTGCGCCACGGTCGCTGTTTGGTTCGTTGCGGTTTCAAGCGACGGTTTCGTTTCGGCAGACTGCTCCAGTGACGGTTTTTTCGTGACCAGGATAAAGGCGAACGTCGCGGCTATCGCCAGGGCAAGACCGATCACCGAAACGGGCAGGAGGAGCCGCCTGAACCGGGGATTTGCAAAGGGGAGCCGGAAAATCTTCGTGTGCGCCGGATCGTTGAAGGTTGCCGGGTCTTTGAGGTAATTATGCAGGATCAGGGCCGGCTCGTCGATGGTCAGCGACTTGTGGACCGATTCGAGGTCCTTGAGGAGCGCCGATGCGGCCGGGTAGCGGCTTTCTTTTGATGACTGAAGGCATTTCTGGGTGATTTTGACGAGTCCCGGCGCGATCGGAAAATTAAAATCGGAAAATTTGCGGTACTCGTTGACGATTTTTTTCTTCATCAGGTTGGTAATGGTTTCCTGGGGAAACGTCTTGGTACCGGTAAGCATTTCGTAGAGAATGGCGCCGAAAGAGTAAAGATCGGTGCGCGCATCGATGTCCACGCCGTCGATCTGCTCGGGCGAAAGGTACTGCATGGTTCCCACGATATTCCCTTCAACGGTATGCAGACTCGCTTCGGTCGGCCGCGCGATGCCGAAATCCATGAGCTTGACGTCGCCGTTGCCGGCGATCATGATGTTGGCGGGTTTTAGGTCGCGATGGATCACTCCGTGATAATTTTTCCCATAAATCAGAAATTCCTGGCCGTGCGCATAGACGAGGGCGCGGGCGATGAAAATGGCGATGGCGCTGCAGACCGAATGGGGGAGCTTGCCGTATCGGACAATGAGCGCCTCGAGCGAATCGCCGTCGATATATTCCATTTCAAGAAAGGGCAATCCTTTCCAATCCCCGACGGCATAGATTTCGACAATGTTGGGATGGTGCAGTTTTGCCGTGATTTTCGCTTCGGTTTCGAATCGGTTTTTCAGGTCCTTCTGCTGGGTGGGCAGAAGAATTTTAACGGCACGGTGTACCTCAAGCTTTTCATTCCAGATTTTATATACCCGTGCCATGCCGCCGGAGCCGAGGACCCCGACAACCGTGCCTGACCCGAGCGGAATCTGGTCGTTGCCCGAGGGGAGCTGGGATACGTCGCTGATTTCCTTCATCCCCACCTTGGTATAGGGATTAGACACGCCTGCATTAGAGGCGTCAAGTCGGATTCCTGCCTGGAGTGGAGAACGAGCGGACTGCTGCTCGCTTCCTTCAACAAAAGTTTTATCGACAGGAGGCTTTTGCCGGGAACCGGTATCCTGATTATTGTTGTTTTTTTCCATACGTTGTAAAGATCAGAACAGTGCGATGATGCCCAGCCCGACAACACAGGTCGAGCCGATGATAAGACCGAGCGTACGGTTGAGTGAAGCCCCGTTGATCCTGTTTGCCGGCTCCCGGGGTGTCCGGTCCTTAAAAGACTTGTAATTACCCTGTTCAATAAGTCCCCAGACGAATCCGCCCGCCGTACCGGCGGTAAGACAGAGTGCGGCAATGTTCTTCCTGGTGAAAAAGGTCTGTTTGGTGAGCGTTTCATTGATGGTGACGGTTTCACCCCTGGTTATGGTCACTTCGGTCACTTTTGGTGAATAACGGGAATGATAGGGGCGCAGTTCAAGCCGATACCGTCCGGGGTTCATGAAATCGTTGGTAAGCGGTGTCTTCCCGAGTTCCGTGGCAATCGAGACCTCTGCCCCTTCGGGCTCGGAGGTGACCCTGAGGCTTCCGAACTTTGAGGTGATGGTGCGTTCCACCACCGTCTCCTCATTGGCGATGATCAGGACCTCCTCGTTCATGCTTGAATGTTGCGACGGATCGACGAGCTTGAGCAGGTAACGGCCCGCCTTGATTTTTTTCCCGACGATCGGGGAGAGACCGATAAAACGGCTGTCGAGCCAGACCTCGATCCCTTCCGGGGATGTTTTAACGGTCAGGGAACCCTCGGCGCGTGGAAGGCTCATGGATGCAGACAGCAGCAGGATGGCTATGCCGGAAAGTATAAACGTGCCATTCTTTGAAAACATTTCCATCTCCAGGAGATCGTGTACCGGATGATATATCCGTCAGGTACCAACCCGCGTATCAGCCGAAATTACGGCGCAGGGTTGGACAATCGCGAAGAAATATATATATTAATGCTCCCGAAGTACAAATTCCGGGTAGTATATATTGAAATATTAAAAAGGAGGCGGACGGTGTCTAAACGGAAAAGAGTGATCTGGCGGGAGGGAATGTTCCTGCAACCCCAGCATTTCCAGCAGGCCGATCGATTCATGCAGCAGGCATTCGTCTCCCAGTGGACCTATTCCAACCCTTTTTTTTATGGTCTTTCCGATATCTCCATCGATAACACGGCGCTGGCCAACGGCACCATCGCATTGAATTCCTGCAAAGGCACTCTTCCCGACGGGACCATTTTCTCCATTCCACAGGAGGACGATCCGCCGCCTTCGCGTTCCTTTGCCGACCATTTTACCCACGAACAACAGTCCTGCGAGGTGTTTCTCGCCCTGCCGTTGATCGCGGAGGGGAGGGGCATCGTTGCTTCCGCAGACGAAAGTGCGGGAAACCTGTGCCGGTACCGCGGTCAGAGCATCACCGTTATCGACGAGGTGAGCGGTACCCAGAAAAAACAGATCGAGGTCGGCTCGTATAACTTTTCGCTATTATTCGGCGATGAAAGTCCGGACAGTTATGCAACCCTGCGCATTGCCCAGCTCAGGCGCAATCCGAACGGCCAGGTGGAGCTTAACGAGGAGTTTATCCCGCCCCTCGCCTGGATCAGCGGCTCGCGGTATCTGCTCGGACAGTTGCGCAGCCTTCTGGAACTGCTGCTTGCCAAGAGCACCGCTCTTTCCCAGGGGCGCAAGGAAGGCGCGACCGGAAAGGCGAGTTTTTCCGCCACCGAGGAGGCGGCATTCAGGCTGCTCGAAACCGTCAATACCTATACGCCCCTTATCAATCATTACCACTTTGAACCGCGTGTGGGCCCCTTTGACCTTTTTCGCCTGCTTACCCAGTTCGCCGGTGCGCTGACCGCCTTTTCGGCGGAAGTATCGCTTCGGGACATGACCAGATACGATCAGGAGAACCTTTCCGGAACGTTCAGCGGTCTTTTCAAGCTTATCCGGACGGTTCTGGAGGCCGATATCGACGCCGGATGCGTCGTCGTCCCGATCGAACAGGTCAACCCGTCAACCTACGTCTGCAAATTGCCGAATGAAAAGTTGCTTTCCAGCGCCCGGTTTTACCTGGGAGTGTCGGCCAAGGTGTCTGAAAAAGAGCTTATCATCGGCGTGGCGCAGCGGATCAAGATGAGTTCGCGCGACCGGCTCGACCTGCTCATTTCCTCGGCCATGCCGGGTCTTACGCTCATTCATGTCGCGCACCCGCCCGAGGGTCTTTCGACAAAGCCCGGGTTTCAGTATTTCGGTCTTGACCAGCAGAGCCAGTTCTGGCGCGGCATGCAGAGCGCCGGCAGCATCGCGTTTTATTTCCCGAACAATTATGCCGACCTCAAGCTCGAAATGCTCGCGCTGAGATAAAAGGAGCCGTGTGCATGGCAAAATCGTTTGTCGATACCATTGCGGGCCAGACGCTGAATATCGACCTGACGCGGGCGGTCGGCGGCGCCCGCGACATGACGGGGCTCGCCACGGACCTGTTCCTGATCGTGATACGCATGCGTGAGGCCGAGGACCTTGGAGATCCCGCCGCGCTGCGGAAACTCATCATGTACTATCTCGACCTTTTCAAAAAGAACTGTACCACGGCCGGCATTTCCGGAGAAGCGGTCGCCGAGGCGATGTACGCCATTGTCGCGCTGATTGATGAAACCGTGCTTTCCGTCCCCGGCGTCTGCCGCGACTACTGGTTCGGCCGTCCGTTGCAGCTAGATCTGTTCGGCGACAATATCGCGGGTGAAGAATTTTATGTCAAGCTCCAGAAGATCCTGGCCCAGGCGGAAAAGAAAAAAGACGTTCTCGAGATATATTATATCTGCCTTTCGCTCGGGTTTGAGGGTAAATACCGGATCATGAACCCTGAGGAGCGCGCGACCATTCTTGAAGAGACCGGCCGCAGGCTCCGGCGCACCAAGATCAGGATGTCCTCCGCGCTGTCGCCGCACGGCAACCGGACCGACTATATGCCTCCCCAGAAAAAAGTGTCGGCAATAACTTTTCCCCTGTGGGCCGCGGCGCTGGTTATCGCCGGCCTGTGCGGTATGGCGTACGCTGCGTTCATGCTGCTCAGTTCGATTGAACTGCAGAAGGCGCTCAGGATCGTTGAACAGATGACGGTACGATGACACGTATCATGGAATGCGGCTCTACGGTGCATTCAAAGGAATAACAAAAAGTCTATGAAGCGAATCTCTCCCCTGAAGATAGTCTTCTGGTCGCTCCTTGCCGCTCTCGGCATCGCCGGTATCGTATTGGCGCTGGCACTACCCGCCCTTTCCGCGCTTTTCTGGCTTCTCGCCATGGCGCTCCTCCTTGGCGATTCGACCTGGTTTTGTTGTACCCTGCTCCTGGGCCGCAAGAGGAAAGCGAAGGGGCCCGGTCTGTTTGTCGGCAATCAGGGGGTTTTTCAGCGGATCATGCGGGAGACCTCCGAGGCGACCAGCCGGTATTTCTCTGCAGTCAATCGTAAAGGGCTGCTGCAACGGTCCGCGCTCTACGAGCGCCCCTGGTTTCTTATCTGCGGTACCGGAAAATCGGGCAAGTCTTCCCTCCTTCGCGGCAGCGGGCTCTCCTTTCCGATGCGATACCCCTCTGACCGCGACGGTGTCGTGGTTGAGGGGGGCAACCAGATCATGTGGTACTTCGGAAATGAGGCGGTCTGGATCGATTCCCCCGGCGTATTCATGGAGGAGGGCGGCAGGGACGACTGGCAGTCGCTCATGGAGGCGCTCAACAAGGTGCGGCCGGAATGTCCCCTTGACGGAGTGGCGCTTGTGGTCAATATCTCCGAGGTGCTCAATGCCGACGATCAGTACATAAAAGAACTGGCACAGCGCCTGCGCGGCCGTATCGATGATTGTATCGCCCGCTGGGGAATCGAATTCCCGGTATACCTCCTGTTCAACCGCAGCGACGAGATTCCGGGATTCAACGAATATTTCGGCGACCAGATCGTCTCGGGCAACGACCAGATTTTCGGCGCCACCATCGCGCAGAAGAAAGGCGAGGCGGTTTCGGCTCGGATGACCTTTGCCGAGGAGTTCGGCGTTCTCTGCAAATCGCTTAACGATTTCAGACTCGACCGGCTGCACAAGGAACGCGATCCGGCCCGGAAACGGATGATCTGCCGTTTTGTCATCCATTTCCAGGGTTTTCAGCAGAAGCTGGCCGTACTTGCCGCCGAACTGTTTAAATCGTCGAGCTATATCGGAAAGCCGATATTCCGGGGTTTTTATTTCACCAGCTGCCGGGAGAAGCCCGCCGGGCAGGACATGCCCCGGCCGTCAAGCAATCCCGAGGTGAGCGCCACGATCACCAACCATCCGCTCAACCCGCAGCGTGCAATGGGCGTGGCCCGCGCCGCCGCCCCGGCTTCGGGAGGCGGCACGGGGAAAAAAGAGGTACAGTCGCATTTCGTTCTGCCCCTTTTCCGCGAGATCATGGTGCGGGACAAGCCGCTGGTAAAGGCCACCCGTGGCCGGACGAGGCGTGAACGCATCCGCTATTTCAGCATCGTCGGCGCGCTGGCCGTGGTCGCCCTTCTTTTTACCGGGTATCTGGCGACATCGTATGTGAAAATCGCGAATTTTTATGGCGAAGCCTCCGCCGTTCTTGAAAAACTGCCTTCCGAAGGAGCATCGCTGTTTGACCAGTACAAGGCGCTTGACGTCATGCAGGACGTCATGAAAAAACTTCAGAAGTATGACGATCGCGTGCCGCTTTCCATGGGGATCGGCCTTTACCGGGGAAAACCGCTGCTGGAAAACCTTAAAAAGAGTTTTTTCTTCAGGGTGCGGCGCTGCATGATCGCACCGGCCGTCAAGTATCTGGAATACGATATCCGCGGCAGGGCGGAAGACTTCGGCGAACTTTCCGGGGAAGATTACGACAAGCTGTACCGTTCTCTCAAGGCGTATCTGTCCATTTCCGAGGCCGTGTCCGGCAAGACGGCGAACATCGACACGGTATTTCTGCGTCCCATGCTGTTTGACGCGATACGGCAGTCTATATTGTCAAGTACCGGCGCCAGCCGCCTGCCCGAAAGGATCGAGACCGTGCTGGTGGAAAACATGGGGCTGTTGCTGACCTACCTCAAGCGGGGTGAGTTCCCGGTCATCCAGGAGAACCAGAAACTGGTGGCGGAGGCGCGTTCCCGGCTGCGAAGGCTGCCCGGCGCTCCGGCGCTCTACGAGGCGGTAATCGGCCAGATCCGGCCGACGGTTGCCGAAATCACGCTTGACGAACTTATCGGCCGGCAGGGTGCGGGTGTCCTGTCGTCGGATAAGGCCGTCAGCATCCTGTTCACCCAGCAGGGGTGGGAACAGTCGGTATCCGGGGCGCTCAAGGAAGCCGCGGAAAACCCCTATAAGGTCGATTGGGTCATCGGTCTCAAAAAAGAGGATGTTCCCGACGCAAAAATAGACAAGGGACAGTTGCTTGACGATATGCAGAACGCCTATCTCGTCGATTTCAAGAAGCAATGGTGCGCGTTCATCGGTTCGATCGATATCGCCCCGTTCGCGGATCTGTCGCAATCGGCGCGCATGATACAGAAACTGGTCAGCGAACAGTCGGAGCTGCAGAAACTGCTTGAAGCCGTGGGCGCGGCAACCAAGATCAAGAATGAAAGCCTGCTTGAAAAGGCGGGCGGCGGACTTCTCGCCGCTGCGGCAAAGAACAAAGGTACCGCCGCCATGGTGAAAAAGGCGGATAAGACGGCTGACCGGATTTCACTGCCGTTCGGCAGGGCCACGCCCTTCGATGATCTGAACGCTTTGTTTGATCAACTCCGTGCCTTTGCCGCTTCGAGCGGCGGCAGCCTGAGCGGGTATGCCGGATACAAGGAAAAAGCGCTGATACTGGTCGACAAGCTTAACGGCATACCCCCCGGCGGCGATGATCAAGCACTCACCGTATTTACCGGAAAAGACGATGACCCCCTCTATGCGGGCTGGAAATACACGAAAAACATGGTCGGCGTCATGCCAGAGGAACTTGCGGACGGGCTTGGCGCGCTACTGCTTAAACCGTTCGAACTCACCGGCGCTGCCGCATCAGTGACCCTGACCAGGGTTTTTAATGAGCGCTGGAAGGCGGAGGTCATCAAACCCTATACCAGCAGGCTTTCGGGCCGCTACCCGTTTGTCGGTCGTGGCGAAGACGCCTCCTGGAGCGAGACGATGGATTATTTCCGGCCGGTGACCGGCGTATTCTGGGGGTTTTACGAGCGTGTGCTGTCATCGTACGTCATCAGGGCCTCTTCGGGATGGATGGTCCGGCAGGTCGGCGGCATGCAGCTCGATTTCAACCCCGGACTGTCGTCTGCCCTTACCGCTGCAGAGGTCATCAGGAATATTTTTTACAAACCCGACGGGACCATCCGGGTGCTCGATGTGTCATTTTTCCCGTCATCATCCAATAAGACTCCCGCGAAGCTGGCGGTTGACGGGCAGGTGATAGAACTCTCCGGCGGCAAGGGGGGGCGCATCGCCTGGCCGTTCGAAGGTCAGGGGCGCACCTCCGGCGCATCGCTCAAACTTCAGGCAGGGAAGGACTTCTGGCAGGACATCACGTTCGGCGGACCGTGGGGCCTTATGAAACTCATCAGCGCCGCAAAGGTCAACAAGATCAATAACAGCGCCTTTTACGCGAAATGGCAGGTTAATGTACAAAACACCTACATGTTATACTTTGAGGCGCGGGTCCAGGTGACTTCTGCAGACCATCCGTTTACCGACGCGTTATTCCAGAAATTTTCCTGTCCCGACCATCTGGTGGTGGTGAAAAAACCACCGCAGGATTGATCGATGGACAACGGTCAGCTGAAATGGACCGCCTGCTTGTACTCCTTCATGATCCGCATGAACCGGTAGAGCGAGGAGATGGTCCGCGCAGAGATTGAAAGCCACTCCGGATTGTTGACGAGATCCCCCATAAACGACGTTTTCCTGATCCTGTCAGAAAGATCGCGCAGGACCTCGATCTGATCGAGGGTTAGGGTGACCACAACCCTTCCGGCCTGAGGTTCGGTGTAGCCGTTGTAAATTTCCACCAGATCGGCGATTTCCCGTGTGATGGGGAAACGCCCTTTGAGCTCTATCGTGAAAGTGTTTTTCCGTCCAACGCTGCAAAAAATATTGCAGAAGTGATTGATCGAATCGCCGTCGTCCTGATCATCGATCTGCAGCGGCGCGGATTTCAGGTGCTTTTTCGGGAGGAAAAAATGACGCGGACTCATGTAGGCGTCATTAAGGTATTGGCGTAAATAGGCGGACATAGAAGTCGTTGCTGGCCGTATCAGGAACACCGCCTCGGTGGAACCTCGTTTTGTACCGTTCACCGGGCCGGAAAGAACAGTCGATGTCGTTTCGGTACTATTATATATCAGTGCCTCTGCCCCTGTCCAGCTTTCATCCACGGGTAGCGGGTGCGGCCGCTCTAATGCTATTTTCACTTTAAAGAGAGGCGGTAACCGTGAACCTTGCTACCTACAGGCATCTTAAATCCGTCATCAGCAGATACCCCTCCGCGCTTGTCGCTTTTTCCGGAGGCGTGGACAGCACGTTTCTCGCCAGCGTTACCGGCGAGGTGCTCGGCAACCGGACGCTGCTCGTCACCGCCTCTTCATCGACCTACCCGCCAACGGAACAGGCGAAGGCCGTGGCGCTGGCAAAAAGTCTCGGACTTCCGCACCGGATCATCGTTTCGGAGGAAACGGAAATCGAAGGATTCGCCGATAACCCGCCCGACCGCTGTTATTACTGTAAAAGGGAGCTGTTTTCAAGGTTGACGACAATCGCGAAGGAGGAAGGTTTTGCCGTTGTTTTCGACGGCAGCAATGCCGATGACCTTCGCGATTACCGGCCCGGAAGAAAGGCGGT
>JAFGOU010000250.1 GCA_016926315.1 Chitinispirillaceae bacterium | reverse complement strand
CGTCCAGAGGTAATGAACAAACAGGGGAAAATCAAAGGCACAGCGCTGCGCCCTTAGGTGCGAAAAATTTTCACTCCGCAGCGCTGCTGATAAAAACATTTTACTGTAAGGTGGTTATCACTTCTTCTTGTTATCATTTTATAATTCCGGCGGCGGCTTTCAATTCACTCGCTCAAATTTATTGACGCCTAACAGGTTGGAAAATCAAAAAATGAGGTTCCCTCACCTTCTTTCGGTCCTTGCCCAGACCGCGCTGCGGATGCCGCGCAGGAAGCGGAAAAAGCCGAACAATACCGCGATATTCATGACGAGGAAGTAGAAAAACGCATGTCCATAGGGTAACGGCATGATTTTATGCAGCAGCCCCAGAACAAGAGTAAGAAAACCAAATGCAAGAAATATTTTATAGAGCACCAGCGAAGTGCCGAATGCCACCAAACCGCAGCAGACAAGCGCAATCAGCAGAATAAGCGGAGAAAACCATCTCGTAACTTTATGCGAAACATAGCAGAACCAGGGCCATCCCCTGAAAGGGTTCAAAAAGTCAAGCAACCAGAAAAACGCCTGGAAATTACCGGCACTGATTCTTACCCGCCGGCCGAATTCAATGTCCGTCTGCTCCACCGCCTCTTCGTATGACACGGCGCGGATATCGAAATACATGCGATACCCCTGACGGATGATATTCATGGGCATCATCACATCGTCGTTCGAATAGGTATGGGGATGAAAGGGAACGAAAAGTGATTTACGTATGGCATAAAACGAGCCGAACGCGGAGATAGTGCTGTTCAGGCGGGCCTCAAGCATTTTCTGCGAAGCTTCGAACGCCCGGTAACGCATCTCTTCGTTTTTAACGACCATCCCGGATTTACGCTGAATGGTGTGCCCGCCCACCCCGCCGACCGCGGGATCGGCAAAATTCCCTGCAAGAACGCGAAGGCTGTTTCGCTCAAAGCGGATATCCGCATCGGTAAAAACAATAATCTCGGCGTCTGCCTGCACGACCAGCCGGTTCAGGATGCCCGCCTTGCCGCTCCGCACCGGTGACCGCCAGAGATGTACGCGGGTGTCACCGCAGTTCCCGACGATGTCGTCGGTGCCGTCATCGGAGCAATCGGATCCCACCCAGACCGAAAGCTTGTCAGGAGGGTAATCACAGGAAAGAATATCACGCAGCTTCCCCTCAATCACCTTTGCTTCATTATATACCGGAACCATGACCGCAATGGTCGGTTCGTTTCCTGAAGTGAATCGTGCTGGCCGGCCGAAAGTCCTCGCCAGGAGGGGAAGCAAAAGCGGATACAACAGGTAGGAATACAAAAGCACGGCAATGCTGCACCAGAAAAGAACAACGACAATGGTGATTATAATTTGAAGCATATCGCCGAGTTTCGCATCCCGTCTTATCCGGGACGCGCGGTAATGCAGTAGAGTTTTCCCACTTTTTCAATTGAATAGTTTCCCAGGCCGGCGTTTTTAAGGAGAGCGTCGATCTGTCCGCGCGAAAAAAAACGGACATAGCATCCACGCTTCGCCAGCCGCAGCCTGCGCACCGGGGCGCGCCACGTCCACAACCGGGGAAAACTGACGATGACCGCATCGTCAACGCATTCGCGCATTTTTTCCAGCACGGGCAGCGGATTCTTGATATAATCGAACAGTCCGATGGCTATTGCCGTGTGGAACCGCCGGGAGGGTTGAAATGCGAGCAGGTCGGAACGAACAAAAGCCGCCTTGTCTGCGAAATGTTCGGTTTCCGCAGCTTTCCTGCAGTGTTCGACCATTGCTTCAGAGATATCGATACCCGTAACGTGCCTGCAACCGCGACGAAGCAATTCAAAAGCATATCTGCCCGTACCGCACCCTACGTCGAGAAAATCACGACCCGCTATGGGTTCCGCGTTATGCAGTGTGTATTCATACCGCTGATACATGTCCCTGCGGAAGGTCATGTCCAGCCACCGGCCGAAAGCGGTTTTTTCCCTGGAATAGATCGCATCAAAGGAGGCGATCTCCCTGTTCCAGTAATCCCGCTGACGCTCCAGTGCCTGACTCATGTACTCCCCCGCTCAATGGTGCCTGTGGTTACTGATCGGATCATGTGCGCCATTAAAATAGTTCAGGGCGACCTATCCGTTCATCTGCTCTTCTACGTTACCGTATCTACCCCCAGCTGCGGGAATATGGTATTTTCATACCGATGATAAACGCCCTTTCCATCGATCTCGAAGACTGGTTCTGCGTTCACAACTTCGCGGAAGTAATTCCCTTTTCCGAATGGGGCGTCAAGGAGTTTCGCGTAAGAAAAAACACGGAGACTCTCCTCAAGCTGCTCGACAAGCACGGAGTCAAGGCGACCTTTTTCGTCCTTGGCTGGATCGCGGAAAAAGCGCCGGACCTTGTCAAGGAGATCGCCGCGGCCGGGCATGAAATCGCTTCGCACGGATACGGGCACCTGCTGGCAAAAACCTTGACCCCGGCAACGTTCGAAAAGGACCTGTCGGCGTCGCTCGAAGTGATCGCGCGGTGCGTTCCGAACAAGGTCATAGGGTTCCGCGCGCCGTCGTTTTCACTCGACCGGACCACCCTCTGGGTATTCGACGTACTGGTAAAATACGGCATCCGCTACGATTCGTCGATCTTTCCGATCTCGTTCCATCCGGATTACGGCGTGCGTGATGGCGTGCTTTCCATTTACAAGGTCACCGAATCGCTCACCGAATTTCCCATGAGCTGCTTTAAATGCATGGGCATGACCATCCCCTGCTGCGGTGGCGGTTATTTCAGGGTATTCCCCTACGGCTTGACACGACATGGTATTCGTAAATGCAACAGGGAGGACCGGCCCGTGGTGTTTTACCTGCACCCGTGGGAGATCGATCCGGGCCAGCCTCGTATTACCACCATCCCCTGGTTCAAACGGTTCAGGCATTATTTCAACCTGCATAAAACGGAAAAACGTCTGGACCGCCTGCTCTCGGATTTCGAATTCAGGACCGTGGCGGAGGTGCTGGGGATCAATTAGGTGCTTAGATTCTGTGTGAGGAAAAAATATGCGCTTACAGAGTATATTTTTCTCACACAGACCCTAACGCGCCGTCAGCAGCGTAACCGTGCTCATCGCTCCCGCCAGAACCTGTATTACATACACCCCGCGCCGCGCTCTTGTGCCGTCTCCGTTCAGACGAATTTTGCCAGCGCCCAACAGTACCTGACTCCGTACCATTCTTCCCGAGAATTCAAATACGCGTACCGTCATGCACGAAGCCGGTTTAAGGATTGGACTGATGACCAGATCCCCCTTGGTATCGAAGGAAATGCGGAAGCCTGGCACAGACCGCTCCGGTGCTCCGGCCATAACCCCGACCGTCCGGCCCACCACAAGCGAACAGGGAAGCGTTTTTTCATAATCCACCGCGTTTATCCGCCAACGCACCTTCAGGTTCAGCCTGACGAGATCGCCCTGACGCGCGGTCGGGGCGCAGGTGAGGGTGAACGGGTCCGTACCGTTCTCAGCATCGGACAGGAACCTGACACTACCGAAAGTTCCCTGGGAGTCAACGACTCCCGCATGTGCATACGACGTCGAAAGCACACCACGGACGTCCGGCGTGGTATCTACCACCGACTTATTCTCAATGGTCACCGCAAGTTGGGCGGTCTCGCCGGGATTCAGTATCCCGTCACTGTTGCCGGTCGCGTTGTCTATTACCCGCAGCCGCCTGATGAGCGGATAAAACCCGGCGCATTTTATCATGTACAGGTCTGCGCCCAGAAGGCTGTCGCAACGGGCAAGCAGTTTTGCCCGATCGTTCCAGTGGTCCCAGTAGAAGTTCGGGTCTGGACCAATCTCGGTAATGACACAGTATACCTTGTAGTTTTTCCCGTACACGGCAGAATCCGCGGTACCCCAGTCATCGGTGCCGCCGTTGAGTATCCAGGAGCCGTAACAGTCGCCGGAGTTGCCGTATTTCGCGTAGCGGTAGTACCGGGACTGCTCCCGGCACATGGTGAAATAGATGGCGGAGTCGGCCGGATATCTCCCGGCGCCTGCATAGCCGTACGGGACGATGAGGTAGTCACCCGAATTATGGTGGTTCTGCCAGGTACGTATCCGGTGCGATGCGATGAAATCAACCATCGCCCGGGTCTCCGGTTCCGACAACGCGGCAGTACCCCGGTAATTCGACGCCGTGGGATCGCTGCCTGATCCCCTGTTGTCATAGCCCCAGCGATACGGGTAGTTGCGATTCGGGTCAACCCCGCCGTTTATTTCGGTAGCTCCGGAAGCGATACGCATGGTCTTGCGCCGGCGGTCGGTGATGGTGGATCTGGACTCGTTCCATACATACCGGTCAGGATTCATGACCGGTATGAACCAGATCTGCCGGTTATCGACCAGCCAGGTCGCCTCGGGATCGCGGCCGTGCTGTGTGCACAGGTATTCAATATCCCGCAGGCACATGATGCCGCCGATCGGCTCGTCGCCGTGCTGGATGCCGGAGATGAGCGCTTCGGGCCTCTGGTTTGCCGTAGCCGGGCTGTTGGAAACCTTGACAAGAAAAATATCACGGCCCTGGAACGACTTCTCCGACAGTACGCTTCGTTTGCAGATGGCCGGGAACCGCGTCTGCAGCGATGTGACTGCCGAGTCGATTTCGCGATAAGTAGGATACGCGCCAAAGTTGCCGCCTGCGTAAGCGCCTGCAGCAAATGCAATAACAGGTATCACCCGTCTGAACAGGTTGACCATTTTTTCCCTCTCCCTTCCGGTATGCATGTACCCGGATAATATAATGGCTCTCATGCCTGTTTTGCGGAGAATCTTTTCCAATCTTTACTATTCGGCTTTTCGCCCTGCCGTTATACTCAAACGCCTATCACCGGTAAACACTCCGGCCTTCTTTCTTGAAAAAACCGGTCTTTATTCATATACTATTGGATAAGAATACAATAGCCGAAATAATCTTACTCCAGGCGCCAGATGCACGTATCGCACAAATCTACCTCTCGACCATTCCCTGTTCGGCGTCTCTCGTTCTCCAGGTATTTCCTCGTCATTGTATTGATACCCTCCCTGCTCTCTGCCCGCACCGTGATCTGGACCGGAGCAGGTGGCGACAACAAATGGCGCACCAACGGCAACTGGGACATCGGTTCCAGTCCGGCGAACACCGATGACGTGATCTTCAATGACGGCAGCGTCGACGCCTATCTTGACCATGTATTCCTCTGCGTCTGCCAGTCGATTACCATGACTTCCGGCTATACCGGAAACTTCAGCTTCAATGGCAATACACTTGCCGTAGGCAGAGACGCCGATTTTTCAACCGGCGGCACCATAACCGCCACCGGGACCCTGCAGCTCAACGGTGAAGCGGCAGCAACCTTCACCCCTTCCGCCACCCAGCAATTACCCTCTATTGTCAAACAGGGTAATTTCACCATGACCGTGACCGGCGCCGGCCTGAATGCCGTCGGGCTTTCCATCACGGCCGGCACCGGAACGTGGCACTGGGGCACCGAAGGGCTGACCCATGCGGTCGACACCATTCTCGCGTCCTCGGGTTCCATGGACTTCGGCAATGCGCGAGTGCAGGTGACGGCCGGTAACGCGTCGTTCGCCGGCATGACCGCCATCACCGCAGGCACCGGAATCCTTGAGTTCACCCATGCGGCCAATACGCAGATACTCACACCACTCAATGCGGTGCAGACCCATCCCGCGATCGTGCACAGCGGCGACGGTATGCTGCAACTTGCAGCCAGCAACCTGGTCACGGACAGCGTGCATAACTCGGCCGGACTGATTGACTTCAACAGCCGGAACGTCACGACCATCGGCAACTTTACGATTGTCAACGGCACCTCCTCCACGATCTTCGATGCCGCCGGCACCAACAGCCTTGGCGGCCGTACCATCACGGTAGGCGGCAATGCCACGCTTGAAGGACAGGCAGGCAACCTCCTGAATCTCGACGCCGGATCGACCTGGTACCTGTCTACCACCGGCGCGCTCGAAGCGCGTTACGCCAGGCTCCAGAACTGTGACGCGACGGGCGGTTCCAGAGGCATACTCACCAAAGGCCTTGACATTTCAGGCAACATCAACTGGGTACGAACGACCGTATGGATCGGGCTCGGTGCCGATAACAACTGGAACACGCCGGGTAACTGGAGCGGCGGTGTGGTTCCCGGCGCTACGGACACACTCATGCTATTTGACGAGACCTCGATTAAGACTTGCGTGCTTGATGTCTCACCCACCATTCTTCGCGTCAGGTTTGAACCCGGCTATACCGGTGATTTCGATTTTAACGGTAACGTACTGACCGTGACCTGGCATGCCGACTTCCGCAGCGGCGGCGACTTTATTCCAAATGGCGGCCGTATTGACCTTGCCTGGCCGAGCACGCAATTTCTCTATCCACCCACCGATGATACGCTTCCTGCCATCAGAAAAACCGGGGCTGGTACGGTTATCGTTTCGGAAAATCCCCTGACCTCAGTTTCGGTGACCTCCACTGCCGGCACCTGGGATTGGGGCGATGAGGGGCTCTCCCATTCGATCGGCTCGCTTACCGGGAGTGCGGGTACCATGGACTTCGGCTCCGGATCAGTAGCCGTGACCGATGGTGACGCAGACCTTTCGGGACTGGCCTCCGTAACCACGGGTGCCGGGTCCCTGCACTTTACCGCGGCAAATCCGACGACCCAGGTATTGACACCGGCTCCTTCCGGGACTCATCCGGCAGTG
>JAFGOU010000249.1 GCA_016926315.1 Chitinispirillaceae bacterium | reverse complement strand
TTGCGCTTTATCAAGCCAGGCCAGTCCGGTGCCGCGGGGCGTGATGGTGAGCGTTTCCTTCGCCGTATCGCGGGGAAGCATCCAGTGGAGCTGTTCGTGCGAAATTTCCTCACCAGGGAGGTCGGGAGGCAGTTCGGCTAGAGAAAAGGAAAAAAGCAGGCAGCACAGAAGCGCCGGCGCGCAACCAGCGAAGGTTGTCGCACCTGCCAAAAAAGTCAGCCGACGCGCTATTCTCACCTGACCTCCCCGGTGGTGTCGGGAACGGACGGGTCGAGGGCGTCGCCGGGTCCTGTCGTGGACGGAGGCGCGCCGTATTCCCGGGCCAGGCGCTGGTCAATGTCGCGCACGGCCTGGGTCATGATAAACTCCATGAGCGAGGACATCTCCCGAATGACGTTTTCAGTCTTGTGCTCGTAAACCTTTTTTCGCAGATCAAACCGACGGGAGTACATGGTATAGCCGTCGCTGATCCTCGAGAGGGTGAACCGCAGGGCGACATGGGCGAACAACAGATCGTCTGAATCGTATTCGTCCAGAGCTTCAATAATGCCGGTTAACTCATAATCGGGCGCAGCGCCTTCGTCAAACCGTCGTACCACCGCGGAAACGAGGTTCACGATAAGAAGGTGTTTATACACAAGGTCGGTAATCATGCGGGCGGGTTTGACCGCCCAGAGCCGGTAGTAATAGTATCGGAGCTCATAGGGACTCTGCCGGTAGACAATCTGGGAGCGGTTATAAGCGTCTTCGATCCTGAAATCGCGCAGACGCATGGTACAGGGATAGGGAGTGGGTGAAAGCCGGTCGCGGACGGTTGATGGAAGATAGTTGAGAATGTAAAACTGTTTTGGCGGAACTTTTGAAAAGATGCATCCGCACAGGCAGGCGGAGAGCAGCAGTACAAAGGTTATCGCGCACCATGACGATCGGTTCATCGGGAATCCCTTTCTTTCTGCGGATCGCCCTTGAGGAGCAGCGACGGGTTTTCTTCGAGCATTTTCGCGAGCTGGTTCGCGCTTTCAGTCGCCTCGCGAAGGTTCTGCATGGTGACCGTGATATCTTCGCGCGACTGGCGGACCAAAAGCAACACGGTTTCGGACACGCTTTTCAACGCGAGCGCGGCCGAGTCGATAAAAGTGAGCGTGCGGGTGACGCTGCCCGCGGAAAAGGCGCTGTCGAGCGTTCCGGTGAACCGTTTGACATCACCGGCAATGGAATCCGCCTTGCCCATGAGGAGGTTGGCAGAGGTGGCGATTTCGTTGATTTTTGGCGCGACATCGGCGGTCGCGTCGCGTGCGTCGCCGGTGATTGCCGCGATATTGTCGAGCATGACCCGCAGCGACTTGAGGTTGTCGGGGCTTGAAAGCTGGTTCAGGTTGTTGATCAGCAGCTCCACCTTTGCCACAATGGTTTCGGCCTTGCCGGAAATGGACGAAAACATGGAGACGCGGGTGGGAAGCTCGGAATCGGGCGGCAGGGCGGACGCGGCGGCCGATCCGCCGCTGATTTCGATGTATTTGAGCCCGGTGATCCCGAGCATGCCGGTGGTGGCGTACATGTCGGTTTTGAGCGGGAAATCGGACTGTATCCTGAGCTGGACCTTGACTTTTGACATGTCGGACGGCTGAAACGAGATTTTTTCCACCTTGCCGATGGGAACGCCGCTGTATTTCACGGTGGCGCCCTGTTCCAGGCCGGAGAGCGATTCGCCCTCGAAATAGGCGTGATAGGAGTGCATGGTCCTCGTTAGCTTTATGCCGAGTGTAACGGAAAAAAAGATGATGAGAAGCGCGACGCCGACCACCAGAAAGACGGCCAGGCGCGCGCGTTCGGCTTTTGAAATACTCATGGTCGGTTCTCCACGTAAAAGTCGAGGGTTGTTTCGCCACGTTGTGCGGTAACGGGTTCCCGCCTGGCGAAAAAGTCGCTTAACGGGCCGGTCGCGATCGCGCGCGCTTCGGCGAGCGACCCGTCGAAAAGCAGTGACCCTTTGGATAAAAATGAGATATGGTCGGCTATGGCATCAATAGAAGCAAGTTCGTGGGTGACCACCACGATGGTAATGCCCAGCGTTTCGCGCAGCGAAAGCAGCAGTTCGTCAAGTCCGGCCGACGTGACCGGATCGAGTCCGGCCGAAGGTTCGTCGCAGAAAAGAAGCGGCGGATCGAGTACCAGCGCGCGCGCCAGAGCGACCCGTTTGCGCATGCCGCCCGAAAGCTCCGAGGGAAGAAGCGGCCCGGCATCGGGAAGGGCGACCTGATGAAGCTTGAAGGCCACGATTTCCCTGATCACCGCTTCCGGCAGCTCGGTATGCATCTGTAGCGGCAGGGCGACGTTTTCCGTTACGGTAAGGGACCCGAGGAGCGCGCCGTTCTGGAACAGGACTCCGACTTTTTTCAGCGCTTGACGCGTGGGCGGGTCGTCCTGTTCTTTTATTTCGACGTCGAAAAGCCTGACCGATCCTGCCGCGGGTTTCAGGAGGCCGACCATGGCTTTGAGCAGCGTGGTCTTGCCGCAGCCAGAAGTGCCCAGGATGACGCGGATCTCCCGGGCGGAAACCGCAGTGGAGATGGCGGACAGGACCGTCTTTGTTCCGTAGCGTACGGTAAGGTCCTTGACGACGGCGACGGGTTTTTGTGTGGTATCCATAGGGCCGATGGTTACAGGACAAAGGAAAAAAGCGCGTCGGCGATGATGATGATGAATATACAGGCCACCACGCTCGACGTGGTTTCCCGGCCGACCGATTCCGCGCCGCCGCGGACCCTGAATCCGTAAAACGCGCCGATCCATATGATAAGCCAGGAAAAGGCAACTGATTTGATAAAACCGGCCAGGACGTCCCTGAAAAACAGCGCTTTTGAAAGTTCTCCCCAATACAGATTTGACGCAAGATCGAGATAGATGGCGCCGATGCAAAAACCGCCGAGGATCCCTGCCACCGTGGCGAGAATGGAGAGGAGCGGCATGGTCAGGGTGATGGCCCAGAATTTGGGCACAACCACGAACTGGACCGGGTTGATGCCCATGGTGCGAAGGGCATCGATCTCCTCGCCGACCACCATGGTGCCGATTTCCGCGGTGGTGGCGCTGCCCGTGCGCCCGGCAAGGATGATGGCGGTAAGCAGCGGTCCCATTTCGCGCACCATGGTAATGCCGATGAGCGGACCGAGAAACACGCCGGCGCCGTATGCTTTAAGCTGGATCGCAGCCTGCAGGGCGAGCACCATACCGATCAGAAACGAGAGCAGGGCAACGATGCCGAGCGCCTTGTACCCGAGGAGAAACATCTGTTCGGCGAGCGTGCCTTTCCGGAAGTGTTGCTCCCTGAGCACGCCAAGGGTGCCCCAGTAGAGCATTTCGACCAATACCGACAGTGCGCTGGAGAGCGTGGTGCGGGCGTTTTTGATCGCCCCGGCCGCGGCTGCACGCAAGGGTGACGCGCTGCCGGATTTTTTCCGGTCAGGGGCGGGTGGGGCATACGCGCGTCGGAGGTCGTCCAGAAGTGCGGGTACGATGTTCCTGATAACGAGAAGCGACTGCTGGTTTCCCCTGGAAGTGCGCAGCAGTTGAATAAAGAAACGCCCGGCCGGATCAATGGCCGAGACTGCTGAAAAATCAAGAACCAGCCGTTCTCTGGATTTTAACAACGGGGCGGATCGGGAGACCCACTCCCGGTCAACGATTTTGGGCAGGAGGATGGCGGTTTCTTTGTCCATGATTT
This sequence comes from Chitinispirillaceae bacterium, assembly GCA_016926315.1. The sequence goes on along the minus strand of JAFGOU010000249.1, from coordinate 233 downwards.
TATTGAGCCAGGGTAAGGTACCGGGTATTCCGGTATAACTCAATATAGTTTTTAATAATAGCATACCGGAGGTAAAAAAGGCAGGGGATCGGGAATTTTTTTTACGGGATTACCCGGGATGATGCTTGGTTATACTGGAGCCAGGTACAGCGCTGCGGAGTGAAAATTTTTCGCACCTAAGGGCGCAGCGCTGTGCCTTTGATTTTCCCCTGTTTGTTCATTACCTCTGGACG
>JAFGOU010000248.1 GCA_016926315.1 Chitinispirillaceae bacterium | reverse complement strand
CGGGCTGTGTCGCCTGAAGGCCGTACTCGCCGAACGCGATCGTGTTGCACCGGGTTGCGAGACCGTTCATGCGTCCCCGCTGCGCTTTTCTCCACTTGACCTTCTTTGGTGCCAGCATCGCCTCTCTACCTCCTATGCATGCACGGATTCGCCGCTCGTCTGCGGCTGTTTTTCGGCCTTTGCAATAACGTCGCCCTTGCAGATCCAGACCTTGACGCCGACCGTACCGTACGTCGTATGGGCGGTCGCCGCTGCGTAATCGATGTCCGCGCGAAGAGTATGCAGAGGAACGCGCCCTTCTTTATACATTTCGGTCCGGGCGATTTCTCCGCCATTAAGGCGCCCCGAAACGCATACCTTGATACCCTCAGCACCCATACGCACCGCCGTCGAGATCGCTTTTTTCGTCGCTTTTTTATAGGAAACGCGCTTTTCAACCTGGCGGGCGATATTGTCAGCTACAAGCTGGGAATCCATTTCCGGCTTTTTTACCTCCCGAATATTGATCTGAATCTCCTTCTGTGTCAGGTGCTGCAGTTCGCCCTTAAGGCGCTCGACCTCTTCGCCTTTTTTACCGATCACAATTCCCGGCCGCGAGGTGTGGACATTGACCGTTACCCGTTTCGCGGTCCGCTCGATTTCAATTAGGGAAATACCACCATGCTCCAGACGCTTGCGGAGGTAATTGCGCACTAGCATATCTTCATGAAGATAGTCGGGCATCTTCTCCCGTGCAAACCAGTTAGAAGACCACGAGCGGGTGATGCCTAACCGTAAACCTACCGGATTTGTTTTCTGACCCACGAATCCTCCCGTTAATTGGCTATCGTGACCGAAATGTGGCACATACGCTTGAGTACGGGCGCCGCCCTGCCATGCGCGGCCGGGCGAAAACGCTTCATCGACGGCCCGCCGTCAACCCAGATCTCCTTTATGCGGAGATCGTCAACATCGATAGCGGCGTCGGCATGCGTGCTCTGCAGGTTAGCTACCGCGCTTTTAAGCAGCTTTGCGACATCCTTGGCCACGTCTTTCTGGATGCTGAGTTCAAGAAGGCTCAACGCCTCGCTGACCATCTTTCCCCGCACGGCATCAACCACAAGCCGGGCCTTACGGGCCGTTCCGCGCAGGAATTTTATTTTAGCCGTCGATTCCACTGGTATTCCTCCTCGTTACTTCGTCGCGCCGGGAGCGGGTGCTGCCGAAGGAGCGGGTGCTGCCGCGCTACCCGGGGCCGATGCCGCAGCGCCCGGAGCCGGCGCCGTACCGGCAACCGCGGTCTTATCGGTCTTGGTTGACCCACTGTGTACCCTGAAGGTACGTGTGGGTGAAAATTCACCGAGCTTATGTCCGACCATGTTCTCGGTTACATACACCGGAATGAATTTGTTGCCATTATGTACGGCAAACGTGTGTCCGACAAACTCCGGCAGAATCGTCGAACGGCGGGACCACGTCTTGATGACCTTTTTCTGGCCCGACTTGTTCGCCTCATCCACTTTTTTCTGCACATGGTCGTCAACAAACGGACCTTTTTTTACCGAACGCGACATAAGCTGGTTTCCTTCATGCTTTCGCTATTTAATGCGTCGGCGTACTATATATTTACCCGACGGTTTACGTTTTTTACGGGTCTTAAGACCCTTTGCCTTTTGGCCCCACGGTGAAACAGGATGATGCCAACCACCGCCACCCTTTGATTTCCCTTCGCCGCCGCCCATGGGGTGGTCAACCGGATTCATGACGACGCCGCGGACCGTCGGCCGGATACCCCGGTGCCGTACCCTTCCCGCGGACCCGACAACCATATTCATGTGCTCGCCGTTAGATACCGCACCGATCGTTGCGACGCAGATCTCCCTGACATTCCGTACTTCCGAGGAGGGAAACTTGAGCTGGACCATCCGGTTTTCCTTCGCCACCACTTCCGCATAGGCTCCGGCACTGCGCGCAATCTGTCCGCCCTTGCCTTCAAGCACTTCTATATTATGGACCTGGGTGCCGAGCGGAACATTTTTCAGCGGCATACAGTTGCCTTCGGCAATCTCCACCTCGTCTCCGGAAACGATCCTCATTCCGGGTTTCATGTTCGAGGTGGCAAGAATATAGCGCCGTTCGCCATCGGCATATTTGACAAGAGCGATGAAAGCCGAACGGTTGGGATCGTACTCTATGGTCTCGACGACGCCAGGAATGTTCCGCTTGTCGCGCTTAAAATCGATGATCCTGATAAAACGCCTGCTGCCGCCCCCGCGGTGACGCACCGTGATACGCCCCGTGTTGTTCCTTCCGCTTCCCCGCTTCTTGCTGACCAGAAGCGGTTTATACGGGGTGTCGGTCGTCAGCTGGTCGAACGTATTGGTCGTTTTGTACCGCAACGTCGGCGTTAAGGGTCGATAGGTCTTAATTCCCATAATAAAGCACCTCGTCATCCTCTTTTCGGCGCATAACGCTGCGCCTCTTCATCAATATGCGGGCGATCGGTTGATCGCCCAGAATTCTATACCTCGCCGAACTTCGCGATGGTCTGCCCCGCCATGATCTTGACAATCGCCTTTTTCCAGTCGCTGCGGTACCCGGCGAATTTTCCCATCCTTTTCTTTTTTCCCTTGACGACAATCGTATTCACCGAAAGAACCGTCACATTGAACAGCTTTTCAACGGCCTTTTTGATCTGCGGCTTGCTCGCGGTTGGCGCGACTTCAAAAACGAACTTGTTCTGCGAGGTCCGCAGAGCCGTGTTTTTTTCGGTAATGCTCGGATACCGGATGATCGAATGATATACGCTCACGATGCCACCGCCTCTGCTATCTTACCGATAAGGGTCTCGCCGTTGAATATGACGTTTTCACTGTTAAGAACGTCGTAGGCGTTGATTTCGGAAAGCGGTTTGACGTCAAGATTTTTTATATTGCGGCCGGCCATGTAGAGATGCTTGCCTTCGGGACCGACCACCAGCAGATTGCGCTTGCCGCCAACAGAGAGCGCACCGAGAAACTGCGCCAGGATCTTTGTTTTCGGGGGTTCGCAGGTCACCCCGTCGACAACCAGAATTTTTTCATCCCTCGCCCGGGAGGATAAAGCGGATTTAAGCGCCGCAACCCGCATGGCTTTGGAAAGGTGCGTGGTATAATCCCGCGGATCGGGACCGTGGGCCTTGCCGCCGCGAACCCATACAGGAGAGGTATTCGAACCGGCACGTGCACGACCCGTGCCCTTCTGTTTCCAGGGTTTGCGTCCACCCCCCGATACTTCACTGCGCCCCTTGGTCTTGGAGGTGCCCTGGCGCAGGTTTGCGCGGTACCCTTTGATGACCTGAAACAGCAGATGCTCTTTTACTTCCACAGCGAAAACGGCATCGGGGAGGTCGATATCCCCCTTGATTTTACCGTCCTGCTGATACAGTTTTGCCTTCATGAACAGTCACCTTTATAAACGTGTCGTTATTTCTTTTTTCTGATGAACACAATGCCTTTGTTCGGTCCGGGCACCGCTCCGTTAACAAAAACGAGACAGGCTTCCTTGTCGATACCCACCACGGGAACGTTTCGCGCGGTAACCTGCGACGCACCGAGATGGCCGTCCATGCGAAGGCCCGGCCATACACGGGCCGGATAGGTGTTCGCACCCATGGATCCGCGCTCGCGGACATTGGTATTACCGTGACTTTTCCGACCGCGTTCAAAATGATGACGTTTGATCGTACCGGCGTGACCGCGGCCTTTTGACATGCCGATCACGTCGACCAGCTTCACGTTTTCAAAGATCTCCACGCCAACCGTGGTTCCCGGCGCGGGTTTTTCATCGTCATTGTCGAGCCGGAACTCCTTGATCACCTTCGTGGGCGTGGAATTGAGCTTTTTAAAATGACCGAGACGCGGCTTGGTAAGCCTTTTTTCGGAGATCGGACCGAATCCGAGCTGGACAGCGGCGTAACCGTCCTTTTCTTTTGTCTTAACCTGGTGGACCACGTTGTTCGCCGCCTGGATGACGGTCACGGCAACGGCCTTCCCGCTTTCGCTTTCGAACAATCTGGTCATCCCCACTTTTCTTCCGATTATGCCCTGCATAGTGCCGTCCTTTATTCCTCTTTTTATCTTATTTCTTCACCCCGCCGCGCGGGGGATCTATACCTTGATCTCGACGTCCACTCCTGCCGGCAGATCGAGTTTCATAAGCGCGTCAACGGTCTGCGGCGTTGATTCCAGGATATCGATGAGACGCTTATGTATCCGTGTCTCGAACTGCTCGCGCGATTTTTTATCCGCATGCACCGCCCGAAGCACCGTGTAAATCGTCTTCTCGGTAGGGAGCGGTATCGGACCGGATATTCGAGCACCCGTACCCTTTGCCGTCCTGACGATATCTGACGTCGACTTGTCAAGAATATTATGATCGAACGACTTTAACCTGATCCGAATTTTCTCTCCTGGCATTGCATTACTCCTGTATCTTTTCGGGTACTTCCCATTTCATCGAGACCGCGGCGAATCAGAACAGCCTTCCGATCCGCCGTAAAACCTCTTCCTGAACTCCGGGCGCCGCCCGGTCGTAACGATCCAGCTGCATCGTATATACCGCCCGTCCCTGGGTCAGTGAGCGCAGGCTCGTCGCGTATCCGAACATCTCCGCAAGCGGGGCTTCGGCGTCAACCACCTGGGCGTCCTTTCGTGCGGTTATTCCGGCAATCTTGCCCCGGCGTGCGTTGAGGTCGTGTATCACCGCTCCCATATACTCAACCGGGACCACCACTTCGATGCTCATGACCGGTTCCAGCAGCACGGGTTTCGCTTTTGTACAGGCCTGCTTAAAGGCCATGGTGCCGGCGATTTTAAACCCCATCTCAGTGGAATCATCGATTCTGAAGGAAGCGCCTTTGAGAACCGTCCTGATACCCGTGAGCGGATACCCCGAGAGGACACCGCCGCTTGATGCTTCCAGAACTCCCTGCCGCACCGCGGTGACGAATGCTTCGGGAAACGACTTGTCTTTAATCGCACTTACGAATTCGATCCCGCACGAAGCTTCAACCGGCTGCAAAGTAACCGCCACGCGTGCGTAATGACTCTTGCCGCCAACAAGCTGTGAAAATTCAAAATCTTCTTCGGCATTCTGCGCGATTGACTCACGATACGACACCTGGGGATTGCCGACATGAACGCCGACATTGAATTCCCGGATGAGCCGATCCACAAGGATCTCGACATGCAACTCCCCCATTCCGGATATCAGCCGTTGCCCGGTTTCGCTGTCGACCATGACCGTACAGGTCGGATCTTCATCGCACAGCCGGAGTAACGCCTGCGCCAGTTTTTCCTCATCAACCGTACTTTTGGGTTCTATCGACCGTGAAAGCACCGGCAAGGGAAACTCCATCCGCTCATAGACGATTGGAAAGTCAGGATCACATAGCGTGTCCCCGGTGGTCGAGTCTTTAAGACCAACCAGACCGTATATTTCTCCTGCATGCATGAACTGCTCGGCATGACGTTTGTTGGCGTGCATACGAAAAATCCGGGTAACCCGCTCCCTCGCTTTCGTCCTCGGATTCAGGAGAAGGTCTTTGAATCCCGCCTTTCCCGAATAAACCCTGGCAAATGCCAGCCTTCCGACATGCGTATCGGACGCAATCTTGAAAATGAGCGCTGAAAAAGCCCCCTTTTCTTCTGGCAATCGTTGCCGTGATTCACCGCTCGCCGGGTCGGTTCCCCCTACCTCGCCGCGATCAAGTGGCGAAGGCAGGTAGGCGATGACAGCCTCGACAAGCTGCTGAATACCTTTATTCTTGAACGCCGATCCGCATAAAACCGGATACAGTTCGCTCTTGAGCACCCCGTTTCTGATCGCTGCAGCAATCGCCCCAGGATCGAGCGGTGCTTCGCCGAGCATCTGCCGCATCAGGTCGTCGCTGTAATCAACCACCTGTTCAAGCAGGGTTTCATGTGCTTTCCGCGACGTTTCCGCATACGCATCGGGTATCGGCATTTCTACCACCCTTGCACCTTGCGTCAATTCATCGAAACGGTATGCTTTCATACGCACCAGATCGATGACGCCTTCGAACGCATCTTCCCTGCCGATCGGCAGCTGCACCGCCACCGGCCTGAGCGAGAGTTTTTCCCGCATCATGGCAAGAGCGTGTTCAAAGTCGGCACCAACTCTGTCCATTTTGTTCACAAAAGCGATCCGGGGAACGTGGTATTTGTCGGCCTGCCGCCAGACGGTTTCCGACTGAGGTTCTACGCCT
>JAFGOU010000247.1 GCA_016926315.1 Chitinispirillaceae bacterium | reverse complement strand
CCTACCAGTCGCTCAATCCGGTGAACAAAGGCGGGGACCCGCGGCCGGTGGTCAAAAAAACAAGCGGCGCCGGAGCTTCGTGCGCACAATTCACCGCAGCGCTCGCACTCATGGCCCGGCTCTGCCCTCCGTTCGGCATGCAATCATACGCCGACTCGTGCAGGGAAGCGGCAATCCGCGGCTATACCTATGCAAAGCAAAACGCTTCGTCCCCGTACACAAACGGCGGGTTCTATCAGGAGCAATCCGAAGCCAATGACGACCTCATCGTTGCCGCTAGCGAACTCTACTTTCTCACGCAGGAACAGCAGTACCGTACCGATGCCGAAGGCTACATACGCGGCAAATGGGAGAGCGGCTGGGCCTACTCATGGAACAGCCTCTGGGAAGCGGCCTATTACAACCTGCTCAAGATCGATCCCACCATGACCAACCAGAGCGGCAAAACCGTTCTGACGCTGTTTAAAGGCTCCCTGTCGAGCGGCGCTGCGAAAAAAAACAGCGCAGGTCTCTGCTTCTACGACGGCTGGGGTTCCTGCCGCTATGCCGGAGGACTGGCGTTCGCCATGACGCTTCTCTATGACATCACCAGGCAGGGTGAACCGTCATACGCCCAGCAGGCGCTCGATCTCGCGAAAAGTCAGGTCGACTACATCCTCGGGGCAAACGAGTTCAACCGGTCGTTCATCCACGGATTCGGCGCCAACTCATGGGACAAGGTCCACCATCGCAACCTGCAGGGCATCGACGACAACCCGCCCGACGCCATCAAGGAGTCCACGCCGTTCAAATTCAAGCGCGGGGGCGCGCTCATCGGCGGCCCGAGCGCACTGAACACCTTTGTCAACAGCGTCGTGAATTACAGCACCACAGAGAGCGGGTGCGACTACAACGCCGGCATTACCGGCGCCCTTGCCGCGCTCATCAGCATCCAGGAGCCCTATGAACCGGTCACCGCAGTAAAACCAAGGGGTGCAGGGGCCGGAGCAGGGAACAGAACCCTGACCATTTCCTTGACGGGAAACGGCAGGAACACCACCATGGCGATTCGCGGGATTGCATCGGGCGGCGCACCCGTTGTCCTTCGCCTGCACAACCAACAGGGAACAAGGATTGCAGGCACCAGCATCCGTTCCAACAACGCAACCGTCACCTGGAACGTACCGAGGCTTGTCGCCGGGGTCTATGTATGCATGGTGAAAACATCCAATGGTTCGAGGGCAGCGGCAGTGGTAGTGCCGTAGACAGGGCACGGTATCCTATCAAGATCCGGCGGTTTCAGGTTTTAACGCGAAAACCGTGATGAGTCAAAATGGTATTTGATGACGGTATGGTAGTATTTTAAAAACGGTTCCGATGGTGCCAGACGGAGAGGCGTCAGGAGCAAGGTTCACGATACGGCATGCTCAACCGGCCACGAGGAAATCGTGCCTTATACGATCTGCCGGAAATCCAGACGATACCGGGACCGCACGCAAAGGGGGAGCTTGCCCTTGTACCGGGAGGCGGCAGTATGAGAAAAATCATCTTTTCAGGTTGTGCGCTTATCGCGCTTGCGGTGGTGTCGGGTTGTTACACGCAAGTGCACCGGTATGCATCGCCGGCTCATTCCCTGCCCGGAGGTTTCGAACAGGGAAAAGAGGCAGACCTGACGCAAACCGATACCTTTTACATCACCGTTGACACGGTTTACAAGGACGGCGATACGCTGTTCGATACGACATGGTATGGTGAAAACGAACCCATTGCTCCCGGAGCGTCGGCGGAACGCTCTCTTGACACGGTTATCGTAGAGCCCCGCATCCGTGAATACTGCTTTTGGATACGGGATTTTCTCGGCTATCCCGAACTGCGCTGTTTTTCCTCGATTGCCGAGTATCACTTTTATCTTTCAACCACTGCCCCGTGGTGGATCCGTGATCGCATGTATAGGTCCCCTTACTACGGATGCCCGCCCGGTTTTTATTTCGATCCGTTTTCCGGCTACTGCCGCTACTACAGGAATTTCGACCGTTTTTATTTTCCACGGGTCAGGGGACGTGATCCTTATCGCCGAAATAACAGAAATGCCATCGGCCAGGACCGGCGTTCGCGCTCCTTTACGCCTTCGGATGGCCGGTCACGACCAGGCGGCATCACTCAACCGGGTTCCGGATCCAAAACGCAACCTCCACCCAATCCGGACCGCCGCCGGGGGCGCGATTATCCGGGCCAATCCGGCCAGGCGCCATCGGAGAAACCGCCTGCCGGGACCACCGCCAGCCCCACGGACCAGGGGAGCGGCCATGGCGGCAATGATGCCGGCGGAGAGGACCGATCATCCGAGCCGAGAAAAGATCCAAGGAGACAATGATTATGCGCAAACGAATACCATTTTCCAGCGCGATTGCATTCACCGCCGGCGCCGGGATCGTGTCCCTCCTTTCCGCATTCCCGGTACACGAAACCGGGAACGGCGTGCGAAGCATGGGTTTGGCGGGAAACGTTACGGCACTGGCGGACGATCCTTCAGCCTCGTATTGGAACCCGGGAGGACTTTCTTTTCTTACCCAGCGCGAAGTGTTCGCGGGTGCGGGGTTTATAGGACAAGCAAACAACGTTACGGTTCAGGGACGTGACAATACGGATAACCTGATGCGCCTCAGGATCTCTTCCGCAGGAGTCCTGTATCCCGTGCCGGTGGAAAGAGGAGGGTTGGCTTTCTCTCTTTCGTTCAGCAACGCGTTCAATTTCGACGATATCCTGAGCTATTCAAGCACCCGGACCGATGACCTGGGTGCGGCGGTTGCAACCGACAGCGATTTCAAAATGTATGGCGGTCTGAACTACTGGACCGCGGCCGGAGCCGTTCAGGTTGGCCCCGGCGTCGGCGTAGGAGCCTCGTTGTCATTGATTACCGGTAATGAAATCGCCCGCTTCATTTTCCTGCGTACCACCGATGGACGGGTGACCGACACCCTCAACAACGATTTCAAGGACCATTACGAGCGCGAGTATCTCGGGGTTGATGTACGAGGCGGTCTGCTCTACCGGCCCGGTAAAAATCTCCGGCTTGGCGTTCGCGTCGTTCTGCCGTGCAGAATCTCGTTTACAGAGTCGATAAAAAGCTTTTCCCCACGCGGTTCGACCGTTTCGAAGTCAACACACGGCATCAGGGGAGAGCTTCTCTCCTCGTTCGAAGGAGCCTTGGGCGCGGTTTACGAATTGCACCAGGTGCTCTTTTCCTTTGATCTCCGCGGCCGGGTTCCGTATCTCCTGCTGCGCCCGATAGAGGATATTCCGGACGGGAGCGATGCCTCGCACTTCAAGGCAGGAATCGGCGGCGGAATCGAATTTCCTCTGCTTCTGCCCGCGCTGACCGGGCGCGCCGCCTACGCCTTTGATGAATACGATACCCACCGGTTCGCCGTGCAATACGACGACGAGATGCCGGACTTCAATGCCGATCCGTCGGAGACGGAAAGGGACCTTCATTCCCTCGGCGCAGGCATTACCGCCAATTTCACCGGCATTTCCCTTGAGTTTGGCTACAGAATCGGATGGTGGCAATTGCTGACCAATGAGATCATTCAGGAATCGCATCTCCTGCACCAGGCCCAGCTTGCTCTGCGGTGGCGATTTTAGAACGATCACAGGCTTCCCCTGCCAGGACGCGACCCGCTTTACGGTCCATCGGGATTTTTCCTCGCTTTTCTCTTCCTTTTCCGGTATAATTACCTTTTATCTGCACCTCTATGGAGAAACCTATGGACCATCATTCTTCCCCTTCCCTGAAAGACAGCCCCTCCGGACCGATCGAAGCTCATTTGAGCAGGATAAAAGAGTTGAAGGACTCCTTGCCTGGAATAATGGAAAGCGAACTGACCGTTTCGAATCCGCATAACGTGATCTCACCGGACCAAATCAGGCATCACAAAGAGAAGATAAATAGTTACAAGAAAAAACTTGTTCTCGATGAAATCTCCTGGAGGGAACAGGAGATTGAACGGTTGAAACAGAGGAAAGCATAATTTTGAACCTTGAACGGACACCTAACGCCCTGTTCCTGAAAATCACCGAGGATTTCGGGATCTCTTTCCGGGATGAGTGGGTCAGGCACCTTCGCACTCTCCCCTATGACCGATTCGGTGATTTTATGCGCGGGACCGTGTATAAGACCTTATCGGACCAGGAGCGTAAGGTGTGGCACCGGTTGAAAATCAGCAATAAGGACCTCTTCAACGCGGTGCAGAATTTTGAATAAATAGTGTCTGTCCGAAAAGTCCTCCTTATGACGTCACACCGGCCTGCCTTCGCCGTAGCGGCTTCGCGCAGGCAGGTGGAAACCGGTATCCAGTATGCGAAAAAACCTGGATGGCAGGCTGCTTCGCGGTCCGGCATTCGCCGGAATGACGAATGTCAAAATTCAGGGGTTTCCGGACGGGCACCAAATAAGATTTGACCCAATCCCCTTCCAGCCAATGCTGTTCCTTTGTATTCATGAATACGCCGGGTCTTTATCCAAAAAGGCGGGGTTGAATACCATCCTCGCCAACCTCCTCCATCCATGGTGAAAATGGGGCTTCCTTTCCCCGCATCCGATACTGTATATTTGAACAGTATGGAAAGTTATCTTAGCGACCTTAATCCTGCGCAGTTCGAAGCGGCGACGTTCGGCGTTTCTGAGACGAGCACCATCGGAAACCCGTTATTAATCATTGCCGGAGCGGGAAGCGGAAAAACCAACACCCTGGCCTTCAGGGTCGCCCATCTGATCCGCTGCGGAGCAGACCCGCGGAAAATCCTCCTGCTGACCTTCACCCGGCGGGCGGCCGAGGAGATGATCGCGCGCGCTTCCAGGGTCCTGGTGAAAGCAGGAGCGGCATCAGGGGGAAACGATACCGGAAAAAACGCGGAACCCGCGTCGAAGATAACCTGGTCCGGAACGTTTCATTCCGTCGCGAACCGCCTGTTGCGGATATATGCCGGTTCGATCGGAATCGACGCGTCCTTTACCGTGCTGGACCGGACCGATGCCGCGGATCTGATGAATAAAATCCGCAGCGACCTCGGATTGGCAAAAAAAGAGAAACGGTTTCCGAAAAAAGACACCTGCTTTGAGATATATTCTTACGTTGTCAACTCTCAGAAGCCCGTCGAGCACGCCCTTGAAAGGCATTATCCGTGGTGCCGGGCATGGAACGCCGAATTAAAGTCCCTGTTTAAAACCTACGCCGGGAGCAAGCGGGCGATGAATGTCATGGATTATGACGATTTGCTGCTCTACTGGTATTACATGGTAAAGGAGCGCGCGATCGCCGAGTCGATCGGCGAGCGTTTCAGCCACCTCCTGGTGGACGAATACCAGGACACCAACAAACTGCAGGCCGAAATACTGGTCAGCATAAAACCTGACGGAAAGGGTCTCACGGTGGTGGGCGATGACGCCCAGGCGATTTATTCGTTCCGGGCCGCGACCATCCAGAATATTCTCGACTTTCAAAAACGGTTTACTTCGAACGTTCATATCATAACCCTTGAAAGGAATTATCGCTCCACCATGCCCATTCTCGCCGCGTCAAACGCGGTGATCGGTCAGGCGAAGCAGCGGTTCACCAAAAACCTTTTTTCCGAAAAAGGTTCCGGACAAAAGCCATGGTTGACGATTGCTGAAGACGAGACCTGTCAGGCGGAACAGGTGGCGAACAGGATTCTCGAGTATCGGGAGTCCGGCATGCACCTGAGGGACCAGGCCGTGCTCTTCAGGTCGTCGCATCACAGCGCGCCGCTTGAAATCGAGCTTTGCAGGCGCAACATCCCGTTCATTAAATACGGGGGATTGAAATTCCTGGAAGCCGCGCATATCAAAGACGTGGTGGCCGCGCTTCGATGGGTTGAAAATCCCCGGGACATGATCGCCGCTTTCCGCGTCATGCAGCTCATGGAGAATATCGGGCCGGTGATCGCGGCCGGCATACTGGCCCACCTGGAACGAAACGCCTTTGCCCTGCCCTCGCTCGCCGCTTTCAAGCCTCCTGCGGCATCAATAACCTCCTGGCCGATATTCTGCCGCCTTCTCTCGGGGCTCAAAAAGAAGGATACCCCCTGGGCCGGACAGATCGAGCAGGTGATGGAATGGTACAAACCGCATTTTGAAAGGATCTATGAATCATCCTCTTCACGGGAAAAAGACCTCGAACAATTGACCCGTATGGCGGGAACCTTCCCGAGCCGGGAAAAATTTCTTTCGGATCTTGCGCTTAATCCGCCTGAGGTAACAAGCGATGAGGCCGGGCACCCGTTTCTCGATGAGGATTATCTGATCTTATCCACCATTCATTCGGCAAAAGGGCAGGAGTGGAAGGTGGTCTATATCATCAACGTGGCCGACGGCTGGATTCCTTCTGACATGGCCGCCGAAGACGATGAACAGATCGAAGAGGAACGGCGCCTTTTATACGTCGCCATGACCCGGGCAAGGGACCATCTCCATCTCAGCTATCCGGCCCGGTTTCATACCTTCGGCTCCAGCCACGTGCGGGCGGACCAGAACATGTTTTCGATGCGATCGAGGTTTATCACCACCGCCATGATGGACCTTTTTCAGAAGGAGGCGTACGGCAGAATACGGGACGAGCAGGCACCCGGGAGTGGTAACAGCCTCGCATCCATCAACGTTGCCGAACAGGTCGCGGGCATGTGGTCCTGAACCTGACGATGCTATTTTTTGCCTGCCCGCCATGACAATGAATTAAATTTTATCAATCGGAAGATTTTCACCAGACCGAGGTTCACAAGCGCAAAGAACCCTTGATCGCCCTGCAGAATAACGGCTTCAAGCCGGGACGCGCACCTGCCGCACCTCGTACCACCATCTAAACCGGAAAGAACCGTTCCTTATGGATATAAAACGTCTCTACCTGATAAACCCCCACAATCCTCTGGTAAGCCTTGTCGACAGCAAACAGAACCGATGGAACCGTTATACCGTCTGGAAACCCCTCGGCCTTCTGGTCGTCGCCGCCCTGACTCCGGCGGAATGGGAAATCACGGTATTCGACGAGAACGTGAACCGTGAGGATTATTCGCGGTTGCCGAAACCCGACCTGGTCGGTATTACGGCCTTCACCTCCCAGGCCGACCGGGCGTATGCGATCGCAAGTGAATTCAGGCAGCGAAGCGTGCCGGTGGTGATCGGCGGCATTCATGCCACCATGTGCCCCGATGAAGCGGGCCAATGGGTCGATGCAATCGTGGTCGGGGAAGCGGAAAGCGTCTGGCACGAGGTGCTGGAGGACGTGGTAAGCGGACCGTTGAAGCCCGTCTACAACGGCTCCCGCCTCGCTCTCGATGCCATGCCGCTGGCGCGTCACGATCTGCTCGCCCACGGTTACCGGTTCGGTTCGATCCAGACGACGCGAGGCTGTCCGCTGGCATGCGGCTTCTGCAGTGTCAGCGCGTTTAACGGAAGGCTCTACCGCCGGCGGCCGGTCGACAGCGTCATAAAGGAATTCTCGTTGATCCGCGAAAAGCTCGTCCTGGTCGTTGACGATAATTTCATCGGAACGAGTCCCGTTCACATCGCCCGGACGAAAGAGCTGCTGCGGGCAATGATTGACGCGAAGATCCGTAAAAAATGGATCGCCCAGGCGACAATAAACCTCGGCGACGACGATGAGCTCCTCTCGCTTGCGGCAAAGGCCGGGTGCATCGGTGTTTTTGTGGGATTCGAAACGACTTCTGTCGAAGGCCTGGAGGAAATAAACAAGAAGTTCAATATCAGGAAGGAACAGGACATCAAGAACGCCGTGCTGCGGATTCACCAACGCGGGATCGCGATCGTCGGGTCGTTTATCATCGGTCTTGACGTCGACAAGAAAGGCGTCGGCAGGACCATCGCGGCAACGGCAGAACGGTACGGCCTTGACTCGATAAACGTCGTCTTCCTGACCCCGCTCCCGGGTACGCGCCTGTGGGAGGAAATGACATTGAAAAACCGGGTGGTTCTGAACAGGTCGTTGAGCGATTGGCGGTATTTCACCCTGACCTTTCCGGTGGCGCGCTATAACCATCTCTCTTGGCGTGAGATGATCAAAGAAAAAGAGGGGTGCTTCCAAACCTTTTATTCAAATACGGCAATAGCGCGCCGGGTCATCAACTGCATGGTCCAGCTGCGTAATCCGCTGATAACGCTGTTCAGCAATCTTTCCTACCGGGTGAACACCCTCAGGCTTGACCGTCGCTCGTTCAAGGAATTCGACATGAGTCCCGGTGAGACGACCATGCAAGGCAATGCGTGCCGAAGCAGGGCTGCAAATACCGGATCGTGAACGCGTGAGTGTCACGAAAGGCCGGCATCCCCTCAAGAGCTCCCTCAATGAAACCCACCGACGGCGTCACTCGTATCTCAGCGCCTCGATCGGATTCAATCTCGCCGCCTTTCTGGCCGGGTACCAGCCGAAAAAGATACCGATGGCCGCGGAAAATCCAAACCCGAGAAAAATTGACGCCGGAGATACCGCAACGGCCCAACCCTGGGATACGGAGATTATCCATGACGCACCGGCGCCGGCCGCGATACCGATGATACCGCCGAAAAAGGAGAGCACCAGCGCTTCGACCAGAAACTGGAGCAGCACGTCCCTTCCTTTCGCGCCCACGGCCATGCGGATGCCGATCTCCCGCGTGCGCTCGGTCACGGACACGAGCATGATGTTCATGATGCCGATGCCGCCGACCAGAAGCGACACGCAGGTGATGCTCGCCAGGAGCATGCCGAGCGTCTTCGAGGTGGCGGTGGCCATGTCGCTGATGTCGGTCTGGGTGCGGATGGTGTAATCCGAACCGTCGCCGTCGCTCCCCCGCCGCCGGGCCATGAGCGATTCGTTGATCTCCTGGCGCGCCGCTTCGATGGCATCCT
>JAFGOU010000246.1 GCA_016926315.1 Chitinispirillaceae bacterium | reverse complement strand
GGAATGCGTCCTCCCAGTCGTACCCGTACTGGGCAGGGAAACGCTGGCAGGTCCCGGTTCCCGCGCTGGTGTACAGACCGGGAAGCAGACCAAGTTTCCGTATGGTATCGCACAGCCACGGAAACCCCTTGGGAAATTTGGTATGATCGTAGTCGAGAATCCGGTTGGTACGGGCGCCCTCCCAGCAGTCGTCAAGATTGACAAATTTGTAACCGACGTCCTTCATGCTGATCCGCCTGCCCTCCCAGTTGGCCGTCGTTGACGTCCGCGCCATTGCCACGGCCTGGCCGAGGATGGTTGCCTCGTTGATCGTGCAGTGGTAATAGTTCCACGAGTTCCACCCCATGGCCGGCAGGTCCTGGACCCGGTCGTCCAGCGCAAAGAGAAAACCGGGAAGAAGCAACAACGGTATCCCGGCAATACGGAACACCTTTTTGCTGATGTGGTGACGCATACAACAGCCTCCTTAAAAAAATGAGTGTGAAATCAATTCAACCCGAGCCGGCCAAGCCGGAAAAATAGTTATCGTGCGACTTCCCGGCATACACTATCATCAACGTGCCTACATGCCTTTCAAGACTACACCTGAAAGTCATGCGCGCCAATGGCGCGACACTATGGACCATATTGCTATCGGGCGTTTTTTACCTATCGACAAAACATTGTCAGAAAAAACGCCCATAGGGCCTGAACCATTCGGTCCGGGTCAAGGGGTTGATGGGTCCGGAGGTGGAACATCCCCCTCGCCCATCAACTCTTCAACCCTACTACCCTTCCCCTGCCTCTCCTCTCTCCCTGTTGTCGTCCCCCTTCTTCGGTCATCTCTCGACGACCAGGACATTCGAAGCATTCTGGTTCATGAACTCCAGCCTGATCCAGTCCGCGGACCTGGTGGCCGCGCTTATGCGCACCTCGTCGATCATGCCGCGGAAAAAGTAGGCGATTTTCCCGTTCCCGTGCCTGCCGATGAACGTGTGCTGTCCCGTACCGGAATAATTGACCGGTTCCTTGCTGTTGTGGAGACTTGACAGGACGCCGTCGACGTATAACGCCTGTGTGGAATTGACGGCATCGACGACAAACGCCAGGCAATGCCATCCGGTCTTTTTCAGATACTGTCCGGAGTACACATTGTAAAAAACGCTGTCGCCGGCCTGGTGAAACGCACCCATGGCGCCGTGATTGCTGCGGATATCGTCCATACGGAGCAGGCAGGCGTTGCCGATCGAAACGACTTCCGCGCCGCTGCCGTTGACATTCAACGTATCGAGTCGCGACCACGCGCTCAGCGTCACGGTGGACGGCCTTCCAAGGAGCCCGTCTATTCTGATCGAATCCGCGCCGCCGAATTTTTTGCCCATGCCGACAATACCCGGCGAATCAAGCGCGCTGCAGCTTGACGCGTTATTGGCACGTCCGGTTGCGTCTTCGACACTGCCGCCGCAATGCCAGACCCCGAGGTATCCCTGCGCGGTATCGAAAACAACGGTCCCGTCCGAACGCGCTGACGCTTCGGAATTGCCCCAGTACATGAGGAAATGGCGGGAGCTGTCGTTGCCGTAGACCGTGTCGATGAGCACCCAGAGTTCCGCCATGCCGAGCGACGGGTCCCAGCGCTCGATCTCGAACGGCATGGGCATGCCGTTCGATTTTGTAAACTTTACATCCCCGCCGCCGTCCCGCGCTTCGCTGAAATCGAAATTATCTCCGGTGAGCCGCACGAGGAGGGGAAAACGGCAGACCGTGCCGTAGACACCGGCGCCCGATGCGGTCGTGTTCAGATACAACCTGCGCGAATACCGCCACCCTCTGGGCGGCACGCTGACCGTATCGCCGGGAGAGACCGTTACCGGTTCAAGCAGGAGCGATTCGGTCGTTCCGGTGCCGGAAACCCTGAAGTTGAGCGTACCCGCCGGCATGCCGCTCACCGAAAAACAGCCGCTCGAATCAACGGGAACCACCTTGTCGGACCCGAACACCTGGACATAGGCCCTGCCGGCGAGGAGTTCCGGATCGACCCAGCCGAGAACGGTCACGCACGGACGGAGCACCTCGTCTTCAAGATCTATTTTCTGCAGGCCGGGCGCGACAACGCATTCGCTCATCACCGCATTGTCCGATTCATCACGGATCATGACGGTATACCTGCCGGTATCCAGCGAATCAACCCGGAACATTCCGTTGGTATCGGTCAGTGCATCGGCGCCGGTCCGTGTTTTCGCTTTTTGGCCCTTCGGCAGATTGCTGTTCACATAATCCGTCCTGCGGACCGAAACGGGTGCGTACGCCACCGGCGCGCCGTCGGGCATGACCACCGTACCCATGATTATCCCGTTGGTGGTCTCCGAACCGAAACCTCCCTCGGAAAGGGAGAGATCGCCGCAGTGCAGCAGCCCCGCGGCAAGGACAGCGGCAATACAAAGCGCTCCCTGATTTCTTATGATGGTCGATACCCGCATACGTATTCCGGTATTACCTTGACGCTGAAAGCGGAAACAGTTGCATATTGAGCTGATACACCCGATCGGCCTTGTCGCTGGCCGACGCTATCTGAAGCACGGTGCGACGATATTCGCTCGTGAGTCTTTTTATCTCATCAAGGTCGTCCTTGGTCACGGCAATGGTTACGGTTGAAATGTCCCGCTCCTCCGGGTTGAAACGGTTGAACGCCTCCATGGCGAGCTGCAGTGCCTGCTCCTGAAACGAGCGGATCGCAATCGATTTCCAGCGCTCGCCGGTGGTGATCATGTTGTTGGTCGGCACCAGCGTTCCATCCTGCGCACGCCTGACCAGGTTGAGGCGCAGCAGGAGTTCGCAGCTCTCCTTTGCCTGCCTGGCCGAAATGGCCGGCCTGGTCATGGCGGAGAGCGCTTTGTAATCGTCCTTGACCGGGAACACATGGAGAATCGCGAGAAGGGCGGTATTGTACCACTCCCGGTAGAATTCGTACTGCATCGGCTCCAGGCGGTACGGATCGACCCGCTGGATCGCCATGAGCTTTTCAAACAGGATTTTATTGTCCTGCTCCTTCTTTGCCTTCCTGAACAGCACCAGGGTTTCAAAATATTTCGCCTCCCGTCCCGAAAATCTGGCGAATTCGATGAACCTCTTGACTCCGGCAGGAGAGAGGTGGCGCTTGCCTTGAAGAATTTTAACGAGGTTGCCGGCATCAACGCCGACTTTCTGACCGAAATAACGGTACGAAAAAAACGGGTGCTTGTTCCGGTTCTCCTCGTAAAAATCCCGCAGAAAGGCGTTGTAGTCGGTGTATCCGAAAAGGTCGATCATAGGCTTATAATATAAGCAGGGTTTTATTAAAAAAGGCGATTTTTTTCGGTTTTCTGACAACGATTCAGCCGGTTTTTAATAAAAACAGCGTAATTAAAGGAATATCGAGGACAATTTATGACAACACATTGCTCCGGGTATCGTAATGCAGGCTGGGGAATCGGTGTCTGGTAAACATACCTTCTGCCTCTCTTTACCGGTCATTTCGACGAGCGCAGTGAGAAGAATTCCCGTACCGTGCGGAACAATTCGTGAAATGGAAAAGGGTATTCATGAGCTAAAGATTTCCGATGGCGTATCGGGCGGGCCCGGACGGTGCAGGATCCACCGTCCTGCGACCCGTACGCTCAAGCGTCCGTGACTTCGGGTTTTCCTCTCAAACCTGTTGCTACAAACATGACGCGCCTAAAGCGCTCAAGAGTGACGGCAGCCGCACTGTCTCTTGGCTGCTCGCCTTGAGGCCCGTAGGACCGACATGGTTGCAGGCTGGAAACGGAGAAAAGGCAATGGAGGTCCGTAGGACCGGCATGGGAGTTCGGAGGTTGACATATGCAATAAAGTTCACCATCCATGACCGTATGCCGGAACTGTGATTTTTATCGAAGCCGCTGCCTTTGGAATTGCACGGGAATCGATGACCAGTAGTTGATGCCAATAAAAGGCGCACGCCTATCCAGAATTTTATGTTGATGAATTAAGCGGGGCGCATGCCTATCCAAATAATTGTAGAATGTAGACCTGTGCTGAGCGTGGTCGAAGCATTGACGATTGTAGATTGAAAACAATAAACCAGACGGATGACCGGCAGTTGGCACCAATAAGGGGCACATGCCTATCCAAATACGATTGCTTAATTCTGTAATCACTGAACGTTCGGGCATTAATTGCAGTGAATTCAGGCCTTTTTCAATTTGACAAAAAGACCACAAAATGG
>JAFGOU010000024.1 GCA_016926315.1 Chitinispirillaceae bacterium | reverse complement strand
CCGGCGAACGCCGGAATCCAGGGTTTCTGGCCGTTTTCGCTAGCTGGATACCGGCTTTCGCCGGTATGACGTCATAAGGAGGACTTTTCGGACAGACACTAAGTAATGGCATTGTGCTATTGTCAAGTATTTTCTTGCATTTAACCCTACCGAAGTAGAACTGGTAACTTCGCAAACAGGTGCCCCAGGCAGATTCTTGCGCCAGGGCGTTTCAATGAAAGCTCTATTGTTTCCTGCCGTCGCGGTTAATTGACGCAATGATTCTGCAGTGGCGTGCTTTTTCGTCACGCCGTATGTAAACGCCGGTAAGGCGGTGCGGGTCGGTTATTTTCCGGCCTTGAAGGGTATAATAGGTGCTCATAGCCGGAAAAACGGAACGGGGTATGGGGGAGGGGCCTCTGCGTGAGGATGTTCGCGATGTGCGTGAAGAAACCGAAACATTGTCGTCACTAATGGTCAGCTGAGACGCGCCTGAAAGGGTACCGACCCAGAGAACGGAATCGTTTTCTACGGCCAGGGAGAGTATGCCATCACCCGCCAAACCGTCGAGATAGGTAAATGAGCGCCATGAACCTTCCGCGAAGCAGGCAAGGCCTCGAATAGTACCCGCCCAAACACGGTTTTTACGGTCGACGGCGACGCAGTTAACCATCGTATCCGGCAGAACGTTCGTAGAGCGGATCCATTGATTTCCCTGACACCGGAATACCCCGTACAACGTGGCGAGCCACATGGAAGAGGTGCTGTCAAAGGCGATGCTGTGTACCCCGCATCCGGCCGGCATGTCGCCTATGGAAATAACCGTTATCGTATCGTTTCGAAGCCGGGAAAGACCCTTGTCGGACCCGAACCACATGGCGCCATCGCGATCCTGGGAAATCGCGAAAATTCTATTTGATGGAAGACCTTCCCTTGTCGTATAGGGAGCAAGCCATTGCAGGCTGTCACCGATTCCTATACTGTCGTAGACCGCACAGCCATATCCATCGGTGCCGCACCATACCCTGCCCTTGCGATCGGTGAACAGGGTAATGACATTGGCGCCCGGAATGTTGCTGTTCTGGGGCGTAAAGGAGGTCCAGACCGTGTCGACGAGTCGCGATACGCCCTTATTCACATGGCCAACCCATATTTCGCGAGGTGATACGGCAGTAATGCATCTGGCCATATATTCCCCTAACCCGCTGTTGCCCGTAGTAAAGAGGGTCCACACGCCATCCGTACAGCGGGAAACGCCGCCGCTGCCCGTCACATGACCAAACCAGAGTTGACCGGGAACGCAGGTGGCGATGGCATATACATCATTCTTGAGCGTGAAAGGGGCGATCGGTACCGAGGTAATGACCGTATCGTTGAACAGGTACAGCCCGGAGGAGGTGCCCATCCATTTCCGGTTCCTGGAATCCACGGCGAGCGCTTCCAGATATTTTACGAATGACTCGTCATCTCGACCTTCATACAGGCTCCAGGTCGTATCGTCAAGAATCGCCAAACCGGCCCCCGTCCCGAAATACAACCTGCCGTCGGATCCTTCAGCCAGGGCAGTAATGAAATTTGAATAAAATCCATTCGCAGCGGTATAAACCTTCCAGGCGGTGCCGTCGAACATCGACATACCCTGTCCGTACGGCATTGATGTGAACCATCGGCGCACGCGGCGGTCGACATGAATTCGTGTTACGTTATTGTTGTGCAATCCCCAGTTGTCCTGGGTATAATTCGTAAAGTCCTCGCCGTCAAAGCGGCTTACACCGCGTTGTGTGCCGATCCACGCCTGGCCGTTCGGGTCAATGGTAATTCCCCGCACGACGTCATATACCAAACCGTCGAACCCGTCGCAGGTTCTCCAGGCCGCTCCATCGAACACGCTGAATCCTCTGTTCGCTGTACCGAACCAGTATCCTCCGTTGGAATCGACAGCAAGGCACGTTACCGCCTCGTCGACCAGCCCGTCGGTTTTTCGAAACAATCGCCATGTCCCACCACGATATTCGGCAGGAAGGCTCGCGAGACACACCATTGCGCCATGGGGCGCGAAACTGATCGATTTTACCGCATTGCCGGGCAATCCTTCCGAAACGGTGATATACCTGAGCGGTTTTCCTTCAAGGTCAATGACCACCACGCCTCCGCCCGTGGCGATCCACAGCGAGTCGTTCCGGATGGCAATATCGTTGATGTCGGACTTGTCGGTATAGGATTCGAAGGTGACGCGGAACGCGCTGCTATCCTGGAAAGCAATGCACGCCCAGAGAAGAACCGGCGGCATCATGCCGGAACGGAAACGGCGCCGGACGCGGACCGGGGAATCAGCGGATTTTCGAAACCATGCGAATAGTGTGCGAACCATTAAGGATCCTCCTGATCGCAGTTGATTTACCCTGGTCCGGATCGGTATAGACAACGATATAGACCCCGGGCGGCAGCTTCATTCCGGTAGCTAAATATTTCCCGGTAATTGGCGCGTTTGGTTCGATGGTCCCACTGGAATAACGTCTTCCAGACAAACCATGAATTTCAAATGTCCGAAACGGTTGTACTGCAGTTTTTGGGGTAACACCCCTGTTGCTTCCCGGTGTTCCCCTTGGGGGTTCCCGATGCAGGGAAACGGAAAAATCACGAACGGTGCTCATGATGGTGCCATTCGCTCCAACCGCCCACCCCGCGCCTGTTTCCGTAAAATAAATGCCGTTGAAACAATCGTAGCCGAGATCCTTAATAACCGTCCAGGTCGCGCCGCTGTTCCGGGTATACGCGATTCCCGGATTAAAACCCGCGATATACGCGACCGAGTCGTTAAAGGCCCGGATATCCTTTAAACGGACATTGAGCGTGTCGGTGGCTGGTGGATTGATTTTTTGCCAATGTTCGCCGGCGTCGCTGGTCTTCATAATGACGCCGTACTTGCCGATAATCCATCCTGTTTGCGGGCTGACAAAGCTGCTATAGACGCTGTCGCCCAGCAAACCGGATTCACGCTTGCTCCACGTCTTCCCGCCGTTGGTAGTCACGCTTACCCACCCGTTTGCGCCGGTGACGAAACCGTTGAGTGAGTCGACGAACTCCACGTCAAGCGCGGTATAGGGAATAGTCGTGGAAATCCTTTCCCATGACGCTCCGCCGTCGTCGGTCACGAAAAAGCCGTATCTCGCCCCAAGAACAAATCCGCGGTACCGGTCGATGAACCATACGCAGTTAAGGTCCGCTGTATCACCAGTCGTTTTTTGTTCCCATGTCGTTCCACCGTTGGTCGTATGGGCAACGAACCCCTTATCGCCTACCACCCACACGTCATCTTTTCCAAGGCAGAAAAGTCCGCGCAACGTCACAGCCGATCCAGCAGGACATCGTAGCCAGGTACCACCGCCGTTGACCGTTTTGCAGACCATACCGCCATCGCCTGCCGCATACCCGTTCAAACGGTCGAAAAACCGGACTTTGCGAAGTTCGCAATCGATGCTAGCCGTCGGAGAACGCCAGGTGGATCCGCCGTCGTTCGTGACGAGGATCGTTCCATGACTGCCGACGCACATTCCACGAAGGGAATCCATGAATTCGACGCGGTGCAAAGCAGATGTTGACATACCGGATTGTTGCTCGGTCCAACTCCCGCCTCCATTAATGGTCCGCAGGATCCGGCCTTTGGTGCCGACGATCCATCCGCGGTTGCTGTCGATGAAATCGACATCCAGAAACCAGTCGGCCGTGGGAATCGACAGCTCGGTCCACGATGCTCCACCGTTGACGGTTTTCAGAATATATCCGGTATCCCCAACCGCCCATCCCCTGAGCGTGTCCGTAAAATCAACGCCCTTGAGTCGTCTGTTGCCTGCGCTTTTTTGCAGTTCCCATTCCCTGCCGCTGCTCACGGTATAAGCGATTTCCGCTTTATCCGAAACGACCCATCCATGCTTGGTATCAACAAAAGAGAGATCGGAAAGCCTTCCAGTGCTCGAGGTAACGGCCCGCGACCATTCTTGTCCCGAGGTATTGGTCCACAAAACCGAGCCATCACTTCCCGCTGCCCAGGCGACCCGATCCGAAAAAACCTGGATCGCCTCGATACGAGAGTAATAACCGACCTGAAAACTCTCTCTTTTCCATGTACGGCCGCCATTCTGGCTTTTTGCCATAAATCCGCTTTCACCTGAAATCCACCCAAGAGTATCGTTATAAAAATCAACGCCGTAGAGTCTCGTTGAATCCAGGCTGCGCAGCATTTCAAGCGAATCGCCGAGGCCGGTTATTTTGATGATTAACCCGCTGTCGCCGACCACCCAGCCCGTTCCGTCCTTTAAAAGCGAAAGCCCGTAATATGACCGGATGGTTGGCTTGGGATTCTGAAGCGTCCATACTGAATCGGGAAAAGAAAACGCGCCAAGACAAAGAAGATGCAGCAGGAGGATGAATTCCTGCCAATGGAGTACTACAGGATTCCTCATTGTTTTCATCATACACCTCACCGGTACCAGGGGGAAAGAGATTGCCGTGGTCAATATTATAGTATTATTGCTGCACGGTAGGCAAACCTGAGTTTCTGACTCAACGGCGAATACGGGAAGTATTCCCCTGTCGTGGAAATTCATGCTATCGCAAACGTTTAACACCATTTATATTTTATTCAACACCTTTAGTCCAGAAAACCATCCATGGGAAAACCTGCAGCACGACTCGGCGACATGACCGCGCACGGCGGGACCATAACCGGTCCCGGCATGCCCACGGTACTCATCGGCGGCATGCCTGCCGCGACCATGGGCGACATGCACGTCTGCCCCATGGTGACTCCCGCGCCCGCACCGGTGCCGCACGTGGGCGGCCCGATCACGCTCGGGTCCATGGGCGTGCTTATCGGCGGCAAGCCTGCTGCCCGCATGGGTGATATGGCCGTCTGCGTTGGTCCTCCCAGCTCCATCATCCTTGGCTGCATGACCGTGCTCATCGGCGAGAGCAGCGGCGGCGGGGGAGGAGGAGGCGGCGGAGGCGGAGCAGGAGCCGGCGGCGGCAGCGCTGCCATAGGCGCCATCACCTCAGCCTCGATCGCAGGCCAGGCGCCCAAGGAGTCGGAAATCGGCGGCGACGTGCTTGACCTCAGCTTTATCGACAAGGCCAACCTGCCCGTGGGCGGACTCCGCTACGTGCTCAAATACCCCGACGGCTCAAAATCCGGCGGCGTACTGGGCGGCGCCATCAAGCGGTCCGGCGTGCCTGAAGGCGATTACGGGATCACGCTCAGGGGCATCGTTAACGCCCAGTGGTCAGCCCGGGAGGCAGACGTGGGCAAACCCGTGACCATGAAGGTCGATACCATCGGCGTGGAGAATGGCGAAAAGGCCGTCATCTCCATCTTCGTTCGCGACGGCAACTATACCGACCACCTGCTCGAAACCATGGAAGCCCAGGTCAGCGGTGAAAAAATCGAAAAACAGTGGACCATGCAGGTGGATGAGAAGTATTTGAATATCTGCTCGGTGAAGGAGTCGAAGAAGAAGTTCTCCAGGCCGTTTTTCTTCTTCAGGGTGACGATCGGGGATCTGGGGGAGCAGTCGGGGATACTGTATTTATGCGACAAAATGGAAATTTCCCTGGTCGATGACGACGGTAACGCCATTGCGAATGCCGGGTATTCGATCGCGCTTTCCTCAGGCGAGATTAAAAAAGGTACGCTCGACTCGCAGGGCAAGGCGCGCATCGATACATTCGCGCCGGGAAAAGCCAATGTTAAGGTGTCCTTGTAGCACGGCACCTTACTCAAAGCAATACAACGCCTTCTGGCCGGCCGCGTAAATCCGACCTTTTTCATCGATGACCGCGGGTGTTTCGAACGATTCATCGGGAATGATTTCCGTGAATCGCTCCCTGCCATCAGCGTCGAGTACCTGTAGGCGGGGGCCATTGAGCAGAATCACGGAATTATCCATCGAAACGGTGAGGAGGGTTCGCAATCGGCCAATCACCGGTACTTGCCATTTCGAGTCGCCAGCGATCATGCACTTCATGAAACCGTCGTCGACGATATACACGCGGCCGTCATTCCCGCAGGCAGGCGGTTGATGATTAAAAATTGTATCGATCGCAAAAAGCGGATGTTCTAAATGGCATTCCCAACGCAAGGAGCCATCGAGTGTCATCGCGAGCAGCACCCAGTGCGTATTCTCGTCTTTGACCATCCTGCCGCCGCAAAGAAGATTTCCCGCGCGGTCGATGGCTGCAACAAAAGGTCCGGCTATGCCGGTTTTGAACGTCGTTATTTTCTTGCCCGTGGCAGCATCCAGACAGGAAACGTCTTCTCCCTGCAGAATGACCATCGTTTTTTCATCTTTTGTCAAAAACGCATGATCGATGGTGCCTTTATCATCCTGACCCCAGACTTCTCTTGATTTTCCGATTTTTTTGCGGCCGATGGTGTATTCACGGGGCCGCCGTTCCGGCCCGCCGGTAAATTGTACTACGCTGATGAATTCTTCCCACAAAGGGCGCAGCAGCTTCACCACGGTCCACTCGCCGTCGAGGTTTATATCTTCGGTGAGGACTTTCCCATTGTAATCGATATAATCCATGAGTTGACAATTCCTGACATAGGCGATACCGTCCTTACCGAAGATAACCGGGGCGGGTCCGTAAGCATCATAGTGGCGTTTGAAACTTCCATCGGTTTCGAACAGCCAGAGCTCGGCATTGGATTGAATTCCCAGATGGGTTGAATGAAGCAGAAGCGTTTTCGGCGTTAGCCGGGAATCGGGATCGACGGCTGTATAGTCTTTCGACCAGCGTTTTTTCCCTTCGGCGTTTATCGGCAGGGGCACATAGGAATTCCGCTGATAATTGCCATAGAGCATTGGATTGGCCACTCCGGTAAGATCAAACATTCGTGAACATCCTTTTAATAGGTGGAATCGACATCGTCGAGCCGCATCCGTCGAGTTTGCAAGGGCGAGGAGGTAAAAAAAGCATAGTGTCAGAAGAACGATTGGACGGAAAAAGGTGCGCCGTATCATTGAACCTTTCACCGGTCGAAATGGCAGGTTGGCATTTCGATCCCGGTTTTATTTTTGGTTATTTCATCACTCCGGCAAACCAGCTTTTTAAGCATCCCGTAGTTCGAAATTATTGCATCCTGTTTGCGCTCGAATCCAGGTACGAATAAACGTCAATTCATTTGTTCCCACTTTATCGGTGCCTGCTACTCTCTTGAAAAACGCCTTGACTGCACCATCATTCTTTCCGAATATATATCTTAATATCCAGCTCTTCGCGGTATCGTTGCCTAGTTTGAGCTCTTTGCCTTGTTTTTTTGATATATCGCTCGAATCATTCCACGATACCTCAATAGTATAGTGGCATTTGTCCGCCGGGGCGCCTTCGAGAACAAGGGGAAGAAAATAAATGAATGTATTTTTGAAATCGTTTTTACCCGTGCTGTCCTGCAGAAAAAATCTGTTTTGGAGAGAAAGAATCAGTGTCTTCATTTCCAATATCCAAGCTTTTTTCTGGCGGTTGGTTGGCGCACTACCGCCAAGTGGGGTTAAAAAGGTAACACCTATTTTTAAAAACACCGACAGAATGCCGTCGAATGCAAATGGCTTCACAACATTATTGATTTTAATTCCGCGAGCCATTTCATCCTCACCGATTTTATAGAGTGCAAGGTCGACGGTACCTGTTGTCGCTCTTGCCGTTCCGCTGGAATCGACAACGGTGCCGGTATTTACCCTGCGGGCGAATCGAAAGGGAGAGTAAATGTCGCGATAATCGTTAGGGGTATGTGAAAGATAGTAACTAAGCGTTTTCGTACCATACCGGAGCACCGTTCGATATTGTTTTTCCTTAAGAAAAGCTTTGAGCTGATTGGCGGTCCTTGATGCGTCATTCACCCAATTGACAAAGGGCCACACGTGCCGCATGCGTGGCGCCCGGTTGTCTTTCATCATTGATCCTGCATCGTCGGAATAGGGCATTCCCAGGTAGTACTGTGAGAACCGCTCGTCGTCGGCATTGCGGGCGCCGGCGGAGATGTTGCCGCTCCAATAGGCATAATCGTCGTCTTTGCCTTCGGCATGGCCAAGCTCATGAGCTACCACGCGCGCGGTATATTTTTTGTT
Organism: Chitinispirillaceae bacterium; assembly: GCA_016926315.1. The sequence goes on along the minus strand of JAFGOU010000024.1, from coordinate 4,981 downwards.
GTCAATATCCGTGTATTCGCCGATACCCTGATAATCGTTGTCCTGGTAATCTTTCCAGTACATGGTCGAGGAGGTGTTACCCATTGCTCCATCGTCGGGATTGTTGGAGACCTTGACTCTGCATTTATGGGAACCGCCGGTGTGGAGATCTTTGGATTCGAAAAAGAAGACCGGTTTGATCTGGACCACAAAGGCCGTGTCGAGCGGTTCAATGGTGTAGCCCTTGCTCTCCCATCGCTCCTTGGCATTGAGCATACCATTGGTCGCATAGGTGGTCACCTGAGCGTCAGTTGCCGGTGTCGTGGTATCCTTGATAAAACGGGCCGTCCAATAGATTAACAGAAAAGCCCGCCATTGGAGGCCATACGATCCGCGAAACGGGCATCCGTTCTGGAAATAGTGAAGTTCGTAATTGCCGGTGTCTTTGGCAAAATAGCGAAAATGTCCGGCAGGGTTATTTGCGGAGTTACAGATGCCTTTGTAGTGCCAGTCTGCATCATCGAATTTGGCCGCACGGCAGCCTCGGATCTGTTTTTTGGTAACGTCGAATGCTTCGGCCCCCTGCGCGGTACGTTTGTCAAAAACGGAGTAGAAATCGTTTGCAAATGCAACTACGCGGGCATCGGGGGGAACATCGGCGATGAGATTGGCCGCGAATTCCGAATCGGTAAAAAATGGTGCATTGGCGTTAAGAGCATTATACAGCACCAGATCGCCCCCTACGACATGGAAAAGCGAAAAACGCGAGAATTTCGAATTAGCCGCATCGGCTATCAGATCGATGGCGGCGTCATTTTCATCTTTATCGCGGATGATCTGGCTGCCGGTTCCGTCGACAAGAACGATGTCATCCAGGGAAAATACCAGCGGCGAGCCCGGAGACGTTGTCGCTTCCCCCCACGGCCGCAGTTTCTGCGTGACCTTCATCACCTCCTCGAACCGGCCACCTTTTTTTGCGTCGGTTGCATAGTCATATCGTGTAAAGTAATTCATCGACGACCACTTTGCCGGGAGGTCATAGTATTTGAACCGATCAAGCGGTGCGAGTGCCTTGATTTCCGCTGCTGTTTTTGTCGCCATTTTCGGAGTGCAATTCTTATCCAAGGAATCGGTAAATACCCACTGGTCGGTGGTGGCGAATTCGAAGTGGAAGGATTTGCGGGCAGGATCGGTGATAGGCTTTTTAAAGTTGACTTTGACAAATTGAATGCCATTGACTAAAGAGACAGAAGTGTCGATCGCCGTCGCTTTGGTCGGGTCGTCGGTTTTGTTTTCGAATGCCTTGATCGGCAGCGCCGCGGGGATTGACAACACCTGTTTCTTAATACGATCGTAATATTTGAAATCAAGATGGAAGACCACCGAGTGCAAATCGTCGGGTGGAATATACGTCGGTTTAAGGCAGTACTTGTTCCACAGGGGGCACTCTTTGTCCGTATGGACGGCATCTCCGGCCACGGGGCATACGATAACCGGCTTCGCCGTTTCGTTGAAAAAAAGCAGCTCGACCCGACGGTTTTCTTTTGATCGGTAATTTTTTTTATCCTTGTCCTTGATAGGAAATGAGTGGCCGCAACCGACAAATGGTTTCGCATCGTTAACGAATTTCACCAGACTGGAACGAATGGCCGTGAGTCTGTCGGTGGTTACCTCAAGAAGAGAACAGAGGGCTTTATCGTAAAGATCGTAAATGACCGTCCAGGTCTCTTTTGCCATTTTTTTGGAAGCCGCAAAATCGGTGACGATTTTTTCACGCAGCACTCTTTTTGTCGTTGGAGGCGTGTCGGGAATAGTTTTCTCGAGGAAGGCTTTCAAGGCGCCTTTGGTCTTGATTCCGATAACGCCGTCGATTTTTCCAGGATTACAACTCCATTTCTCTCTAGCGGCGATGTATTTCAGAATGGCCTGGCAGTCCTTCACCGTATGACGTGCAAAACTCGAATTGACCCACTCGGTTTTCTTTCCCGTTAAAAGGAATAGGACATTCTGCGCGCACTCCTGCGAGAGGAGGAAATTGTCTTTGGGCTTCCCGACGGTGTCGGTATGGCCCGCAATGAGCAACCGTTTCGCGGGATTGAACTCAAACTGTTTCAATGCAATTGCGAGCGCGCCTAAACCGGTTATCGAAGGTCCGGCCGGCGGTACCTTTACCCCATCGTCAATGGGCTGTTCGGGGAGCATCACTGCGCTTTCCGGATAAAATAGCGCGTCGGCCACTTCAAGCAAATCGACATCGAGTTTGGTGATGGCAATGGATACATTGCCATGGGCAACCACCGGGAGAGGTTTCCCGACTGTATTAAAGGCCAGTTCACGATTGGGCACGGTTCAGATCCGTAGCGGTATTTTGACTTGTGTGGTGAGAAAATCGTTTATTTATACAATATACGAATCACCATGTACCGGAAACAAGAAGCAATGCTCGGTGGTGCGGGGAGTCGATCTTGATTGATTTTATCATCACAACCTATATTCAATACGACTGACTATTGCGTGGCGGCAGCATCAATTTCTTTATCTCTTTGACCCGTGGCCTTTGGCGATGGTATTCACGAAATAGCACCATGTCGGATGCGTTGCTATAAATTATCCGGTAGAGTGGCAATTCGATTTTTATCGCTTGATAGGGAGATACCATTCACGAAAGCGGTACCTTTTACTAAATGGAAATAAAATTGGTATGACAACAAACAATCTTTTCCAACTCACCCTCCCTTCCTCCTGGAAGGAGACCACGGTCTACACCTTTGAAGGCCCTCACGACTCGGGTGTGCAGCACAATCTCGTCCTGGTCATCGACTCGACCGTGCCGAAGAAGATCGAGCTTGCGGAGTATGCGAAGATCCAGTTCGGCACGAACAAGGAGGTTCTCCCGGGTTTCGCGCTGATCAGTGAGAAAGAAAAGCAGCTTTCGGGCGGGCAGCAGGCGTATGAGATTATTTATAAATACGCGCCGTCCGACGATCAGGTGCTGTTTCAGAAGCAGGTGTTTATGATTATCGAGGAAAAGGGGTATATTTTCACGGCCACGTTTTCAAAGAAGACCTTGCAGACGATTGCGGTGGAGGTGGACCGGATCATTGCCGATTTCAGGCCGCTGAAGGTTGCGTAAGAAGCAGGGAAACCGATGGAATCCCGATATTTCAGGAACAGGAAAAATATCCGGCTAAGGAATTGGGATTATAAGAGTCCCGGAGCCTATTTTATTACCCTTTGCGTTTATGATCGGGAATCCCTGTTTGGGGAAGTCCGTAAGGGAAAAATGCTGCTTAATCAATATGGTGAGATCGCGGACGCCTGCTGGCGGAAAATTCCGGAAATCCGGAACTACGTGGAGCTCGACAAATATGTCGTCATGCCGAACCATTTTCACGGAATTTTGATCCTGAAGCCGTCTCCGGTTGGGGCGACCGATCCGGTCGCCCGGAAATTGGGGAATAAGGAAATGACGGTGGCGACCGATCCGGTCGCCCCGACTGACGAAGAGAAAAGAAATCGAGCGACCGATCCGGTCGCCCCGACCCTGACGAAGAATAAGAACAAAAATCGACCGTGTGGCCCATTTCCTGGATCCGTCGGCGCTATCATTGGACAATACAAATCCGTTGTGACTAAAGAGATTAACGCGCTTAGAAGAACTCCTGGAAGTAAGGTCTGGCAACGGGATTATTATGACCGAATAGGACGAGAGGAGCGGATGTTGTATCGAATCAGGCGCTATATTCGCAATAATCCTATACAATGGGAAGGTGACGAAGAAAATGCGCCTCAAATGTCGCCGTATTATGTCGTCATGCCCAATCCACAGAGGCAACCATGAACGCTTCCTACACCAAACCCACGGGCCAGCCCCATAAAATCAAGGTAGATTCCAGCCTTATCTACGCGCTCTGGAACTGCGGCATTGCCCATGCCGGTACCGAAACGCCGTTTATCGTCAGGACCGCGCTGGTGGGCGAGGGTGCGGAGATCAAGGTCAGGCTCAAGGACGACAAGGGAAAGACCCTGGAAAAAATGAGCGGCAAGGTGCTCGGCAACTGCTGCCGCGCCTCGATCGCCATCCCTGAAAACGTCCGCATGGACGCCATGCTCCACCTTGAAGTCGAACTGCCGAAACACGGGCTCGACGGCGAGTCGAACCGGATTCCGGCAGGACCTTCGCTCAAGCCGCGCAGCATGCAGTGGAGCAAGAAGGAGACGAAGCGCGGTGATGTATTGAAACTGCAGGCGCAGTTTGTCGACCTTCCGGACAATACCGATGCCGAGGTGACTATTTATGAATTTGATAAGGACGGGAACCACGATCCCCTGATCACCCTTCCGACCGTGATAAAGAACAGCGCGCTTGATCTGTCCTGGGAGTACCAGTACCAGGACGAAACCGACCGGATACCTACCCAGACTGACCTTAAACCCTATCAGAAGAAGTACAAGCAGCCGCAGTATTTTTATGTGATCGAGATTGACGGGTGCAGGATCGGAACCGGGCAGGAGAGCGGCCTGTTGAAATTCAATGACGCGATCACGCTCTCCCTGGCGGATCCCGACGGTACGGCGCGGGCCGATGAAACGTACAGGATCACGTTTGCGGACGGCACGGAGAAAAAGGGAACGCTTGACGCGGAGGGCAAGGCCTCGATCGATATGCCGCCGGGTCCATTTACGGTCGAATACGGGGTATAGCATGGACAGGGGAGCAAAGAGATAATGCCTGCCAATTCCACCCATATGTACGTGGCCGGGCGGCTCGCGCTCGATTTCCCGTCGAGCCATAAGAGCGACGTGATCCGGGACATCAACAAGGGAATGAGCGAGTGGCTCCAGGCGAACAAAAACTTCCGCAAGGGGGCGGAGGGCGCGATCAGCCGCAATGACGGCGCTGAGATGCAGCGGGTCATGGACGCCTACCGGGCGGCATTAACCACCGACGCGATTGCCGTGTTCAGCGCGTTCGCCGCGGGATCGCAGGGCCCGGACCTCT
>JAFGOU010000245.1 GCA_016926315.1 Chitinispirillaceae bacterium | reverse complement strand
GGCGAAAGAAGCGAATAATACACGAAAACGTGCAGCAGGAGCGCGCCGGCGAAGAGGAACGCCATGATCATTGTATCGGAACGATTCAGCATGAGGTACTTCTCCTCCCGGTTCAACAAGACACCGGTGATGGTAGCGTCAGCCCTGACGGGGATTTTCCATTACCGTGCATAGGCGCCGGCCGCCCTGGCAAGCCAGTCGATCGACAGCCGGACCGACGCCCGCGACGGCTCTTTTTCCTCAAGCGCATGGTAGATCGCCAGCGCTTCGTCATACCGGCCGAACGATTTCAGCAGGTCACCGCAGAGCTCCTGTGCCGCGACGTCGTCCGGATGCATCTGCGCGTGCCGCTGCGCAATCGCGAGCAGATCCGCCTCACGAAAGAGCGGTTCCGGCCGCCGCCGCAGCGCCTCGCGGATCAGACGCACCGCGGGTTCGATCTCCCCGGACCTGCCCAGGGCAAGGGCGTGATAGACGAGGCCGTCACGGTACTCCGGCAGTTTTTCCGTCAGGTAGGAAAAACTGCCGGCCGCCTCGCTGAACCGTTCGAGTGCATAATACGCCCTGCCCATAAAATACGCCGCGTCGACCTCGCTGTAATACCGGGTGATCAACGCGCGGAACCGGTTATCGCCCGACGCCGCCGCGCGCAGGGAGAGCAGCCAGGGATCACCCGGGCTTTGCTTCAGTCCGCGATCCAGGTACTCACGGGCAGCGGCAGGCCGGTTACTGCGCAGGGCGACGAGCGCACGATAGTAGAGCGGCTCCGAGGGTTGCGAAAAGACCCGCCGTATCGGGTGGCGGTCGTTGATCGCGACGTCGAGCAGCTTTATCGCGGAATCCGGATCGTTGTTTGCCAGGTAGAGCGGAACGCGGTCGTATGCTCCGCTGAGACGTTCATGGGCGGACCGGAACGATTCCGCGATTTCGAGCGTCCGGGCCTCGAACGTGGTGCCGGGAAAGGCGAGCCCCCAAAGACGCGTTTCTTCGATATAGGGCGCCATGGCATGGGCAGCGGCGTTTTTATCGGACGCGGTGACGAGCGCGCCGCGGTCGCGCATGATGCGGGCCTCGAACATGAGCCGCTGCCAGGAGTCAAAGCGCTCACGCTGGTGCTCGATGTCCCTCATCTCGCCCGTCTTGAAAAAGAACAGCAAAAAAAACAGGAACGCCGCTCCGCCTGCGGCAACCCTTCGTCGCATCCGGACGGTCCCGCTGAAAAAAAACGTGAGCGCGGCCGCGGCGAACAAAACAACGACCGCGACTATGGCGACCCGCTGACGCTCCGATGCATACGTGGCAAGCATGACCGCCATCTGGCAGATGACCACCGCATACACGACCAGCAGCCGCCTCCATACACCCAGGGTCAGCACCACGCCGACAAGCGCCAGCGCCGTAACACCGCCGAAAGGAACGAGCGGGAGCGCGCGCGCGGCACGGTCGTTTTCCATGGCCGCGAACGTGTCGTGCCAGCGCACCGTGTGCAGGGCGAACAGCACCTTCCTGATGGCTGTTTTGCACCATGCGGCAGGATGGTCGCGCAGGTAGGCGAACGCCTTGCCGGCCCAGTAGGCGTTGGCATCGGCCGTGGAGAGCGCCTTCCCCGTGATACGGCGGGGGAGCAGCCGGTAGATGGCGTGCGGCGGATCGACCTCCCGTTCGAATTCGCCGATGACCGCGGTGATGACCGGCGGGTAGGTCACGGTATGGCCGTACGATCCCGGGTTGTTGCCATCATAGAACACGAACCCGGGATTCATGACCGTTGGGGAGAACTCGCCGCTTGCCTGATAATTCCGTGCCGAAAGGAGCAGCAGGGCCGAGAGCGCAGGAGCGAGGAACAGCAGGGAACGCCTGACCCATCGACGGTTATTGCGGCGGTCGAGCGCAAAAAAGAGCGGCACCACGCACACAACCGGCGCCAGGTTCAGCCGGGTCCAGAGGGCGCAACCCATGAAGACGCCGGCAGCAAGGGCCATGCGCACAGACGGCCGCATCACGCATGCCAGAAATCCGAGAATGAAAAAGACCAGGAACGCCTCGGGCTCGAACAGGCTTGCATGCGTCACCACGGCAGGGCTTGCGATAAACAGTGCGGCGCCGGCGAGCGCCGCCGCACTGCCGAACAGCGGCCGTATCAGCACGAACAGGAACGCCGCCGATGCGGCGGTCAGCAGCAGTTGCGTCCATACCACCGCGTTCGACGGATCGCCGGCAATCGACCGGGCGGCCAGGTGGACGCCGAGATAGAGCGGACTGAAATCCACGATCCGTTCCCTGGCCGCGGTCTGCGCGAGTACCTGCCGCGCAAAGTCGGGATATTTGGGAAACGGCTCGTTTCCCTTCATGATGGCGATGTAGACAAACGCGTAAAACAGGAACGCGACGGAAAACACCGCGACCGCCATGACCTTCGGGGATCGGGCGACAGGGAGTGCCGGCGCGGTGCGCTGCACGGTCCCGTCTTCCCCACGATGGCGGTTGCGAAGAGCGGCGCCGGTCCCTGGTGCGTTCCGTTTCAGGGTACCCCTCCGATCTGCACAAGGAGCTGTTTTCTCCGGTCGATCAGCTTCACAAATTCAGCGGTTACTTTCGGGTCGTGTGTCCGGAGATGGGCGGTGAGCTCCGTGAGTGCGCCGATATGTCGCCTCAACGTTTCCTGTGCCGCGACCGCCTTTTCCTGAACGTGGTACGATTCGGCAAGGGAAAAGGTGCCGGCCGCTATCAGAACATCACGCACGTTGCTTCGGGACATTCGTTCCAGGCGCCGCAGGGCAGCCTCATACCCGGCACTCGCCCGGTACGGATCGCGTGACGCGAACCTGACGTCCGCATCATTGAGCAGCTTTATGGGGTGATCGCCCGCCGGCCGGTCATGGTGCCGGGCAAAAGCGTCAAGGTGGTCGTACTGACGGAAGGTATCGGGCGGCACAAGGGCATAGTCGACGCAGCCGATCCAGAGTACCAGCGCCAAACATGCCGGAGCAGCCAGCCATGCCCAATGCCCTGACCCGGTTCGCGGCGCCATGCGCGCGAGGCGCGGGATGGCCTTGCACAGAAACACAAGCCCGAAGCCGCAGCAGAGCGCGATGATGGGCGCCAGGGGAAGAAAATAGCGGTCCCAGTTTACCGGGATCCACAGGCCGATGCCCATGCCGTACAGCGCGGTCATCATGAGCACCACAACCGGTCCCTCCCTGCGGCCGCGGTTTCCCGGATTGGTGAACACCTCCCGGCAGAGAAACGACATTCCCATGAGAAACGCCATGAACATGAGCGCCCCGCCCGGCACCTTGACAACCGATTGCGGCAGCCAGAAGTTGAAGTAGGCGATTGCCGCTATTTTCTGCGCCATGCCCCAGAGCGGCCGGCCCGGATCGATCGCCTGTTTCAGCATCCAGTCGTCGTAGACCGCAAAGGTCTGCACGATCTTCTGGAACGGCGCACCATACAGGAACGGGTTAAGGACAACAAACAGGGCGACCGAGCATACGGTTATCCCGGCGATCGCCAGCAGGTGCGCGAAAATTGCGCCGGAGCGTTTTTGCAGACCTGCGCGAACCATGGCGACAAGCAACACGGACACGACCAGGAAACCGGCGAGCGCGCCGTTCAGTTTCGTGCCCGCGGCGCCGGCAACGACCAGGCTGCAGAGCAGGACCCCGGCTGCCGGTCCGCACCAGCGCGGCAACCGCGATGCGGCCGTTTGCGGCCGCAGGAGACGCAGCATGATTATCGCAACCGGCGCGGCCGCGCTCATGAAAAAGAGCAGGATCGTGTCGGTCAGGGCTATGGTCGCATGGCCGGCAAAGAGGGGGTGCGCCGCGAGAAGCAGCGCGCCGGTCGCTCCCGCAAGGGGGGCGCCGCAGAACCGCCCGGTCAGATAGATCATGAGGAGCGTGAGCACGCCGAACACCACGCTGACGGCGCGCGCGTCCATGAGCAGACCGTGCGGGACCAGGCGCGCGAGGCGCTGCGGGTCCTGCCAGAGCCGTTCAAAATGGTCCTGGAGCGCGCGGTCGTTCTGCCGGTGACCGCGCAGGTCAAGGATCGCGCCCATGATATACTTGGCGACCGGCGGATTGGTCCGCGCATAAAAATCGCTGTTCCAGTCAGGGGAGGAAAACGCCCGCTCTTTGAAAAACAGGGTGTAGTAGAAGGTCTCCGCGATCTTGTGCGCCTCGTCGATATGGAAAGGCGCCGATGCCCGTTTTCCCATGCCCATGACCAGAAAGACCGAACAGGACAGGACAACGAGCGCGATCTCGACAGCGAGGGCCCGGCGCGGGCCGCGGAGCTGAAACAGCCTCATTTCGCGAATCCCCTGTTGATGACCGGCGCAATGGTGCAATCAAGCATGGCAGCGCGCTTGAATGAGAGGGAGACCTTGTCCGGGCTGTTCGACAGGATATTGTCGATCATTGCCGGATGCGTCGGGCTGAATTTTTTGGAAAAGAAGAACGTCACCCGCGAGATCCGGTGCTCGTTGAGAAGCGCGAAGAGCCGCGGGTAGTCTTCTCCCGATCGTATGGTGAGTACTTTTTTTTCGTGAAACAGTACCGCAGCCTCTTCCGCGAACCAGAACACATCAGTGACAATGACGTCACTGCCTGTCTGTCTGATGGTATCAACGATTGTTTTACCCGCGTTCTTTTTGACCTGCAGCGTTACGATGCCGAACGTCTGGATCATCGCGCTTTCCGCAAAGAGAGCGATTACACAGGCGAGCGCCAACCGCTTCGTCGCGCTGCCGCTCATCGCCGTTACCGCATGCCGCGCCCCGACCAGCGCCAGCGACACCATGAGGGGAAAAAGAAAAAGAAAGAAACGGGGGCCCCAGATGATGCCGATGTATTTGTGGTGAATGAGCATCATCGTACAGAAAAGGTACGTTAGACACACGAGGAACGAAATCCTAATCCATCTTTCCCGCAAGGCCCAAAGTGAACGGAAACAGACGATCATGAGGACCAGAAACGGTACCGTTGGAAACAGTCCTTGGGTATACAGGGTGTTGAATACCCAGTCTTCGGCGGCCATCATGAGGACCATGGGTACCGCTCCAGAGACCACGGTTGCTGATAGTATGCCGCAGCACACGCGCGGATGGCGTACCGGATTTTTCACGAACAGAGCAAAGATAACGGACCCAAGCAGCGGGAGGGCGATGAGCATGCAGACAAGCGGATTACGATGTCCCTGGAACAAGTAGATGCCGAAATCGGTAGTTTTTTCGGTAATCCACTGCAAGGAGAGCAACGGGGCGCCTTCGGTGTCCTTCTGGGCGAAATCAAGGGCATGAACGCCCAGAAAATGGCCGAAAACCGAATGCTGGAATAGCCAGAGCGGAATGATGACCAGCAGGTATCCGGCAACCGCCGGTATCACCGTTGTTTTTCGTCCGGCCATGAACGCGGACAGGGTGATGACCACGGCAAACAGGACATACCCCTCCTCGCGGAAAACCGTGACCAGCCCGAACAGCACTCCGGCAACAACGAGCGCCGGCTTTTTTGCCGGAGTGCCGGGCGCGGGAACCAGGCACCAGGTTCCGCAGAGCGCGAGCAGTACGGTCAGCGCATGCTCCCAGAACACCAGATGGTAAAAAAACAGCGGCGTGGCAAACGCGAGGATAACTATCTGGTGCAATGGATCAACCGGAAGGTCCAGCTTCCTGATCAGCAGCACCACCATGAGCAGCGCGCCGATACCGGCGAGAATGGAAACCAGATCAAGGGCAATCCAGCCCAGCAGGCGGTAAAATGGCAGCATCAGGAGGGAGTAATAAGGGGGGAAAAAGGCGTATGTTTTTCCATTAATAATTTGAAAATGGTGGCGATAGTAGGGGAAAAACCGATATTCGGAGTCAATAGCTCTGGATGGATAGGATATGGTAAAATCAGCCGATTTGCCCGTAAGAAAATTTTTCATCTGGATATAACGGTTCCCGCTGTCTATTATCCAGAAGGCGTCCCGCGGCATGTTGTGCGCGATAAAAAGGTAGGAAAGAAAGATCAATCCAATAACCGCAATTGTTGTCCGATTCACACGACAACCTTTCACGTATCGAGGGCAAAACAGTTCAGTTTATGCTCAGAAAATATGTCTCCCCAATCTTCATTCGTCGTTTTTATCGCCGGAGAGGACCCTACTCGCTTCGTACCAGCAAGAGCAGCGAAGCCCTGGTTTTCTCCTCCCAGGTTTCCAGCGGTTCCACCCATCGCGTCTCAAAGCCCGATGCGAGCGTGCCGCCGACCAGCCGGTAGTGCTGCGCGGTAAAGTGCCGCAGAAAATCGACGAACATGGTCGGTACGCCTTTGTCCCATACCCCGCTGGTCGACGTCTGGGCAACAATGATGGCTGCGGGTTTGTTTCGCGAGAGCTCTTGTATTACGTCGCGCTGGCATTGCTCGCGATAGGGGGTATCAAGAAATAATGGAAAGGTGATATCGTATTTGCTGGCCGAACGCCGACGGCTGAAATAGTATATCTGCGGCTCGGAACCGGCAATGAAAATCAGGTCGTCTTCCCTGGTATGGCTCCGTACCTGCGATGCCATGAGCGATGATTCGATAAAAGGATGGTGTTTTCCATAGAGGTAAAGGCTCAGGTCCGGGCCGGAAAGCCGGTACTGGGTGTCGATAGGGAAGGAGAGAATGACAGCCATGACGAACAGTAATGTACCGCCCTGCAGCACGCGCGCGACCCGTTGTTGCGGAATCCTGGCGCCCATGAGGTGCCAGAGACGCGCCAGGGTGAGCGAGGCGATGCAGACGAAAAAGGGTGCCACCATCAGATAGTAATGGCCCAGCGAGGACCTCATTACCGTCAGAAGGGAAAGGAGGACGGCGACCCAGAGAAAGATCCAGTGCCGGGGGCGGAGAATAACCGAAGCAAGGGCAAGAACGACAAGCGGCCACCAGAGATCCCAGAACACGCCGAGAAAGAAGTAGAAACTCGAGGGAAAGGTCGTATTGAACGAGCGGATATACCTCGCGTTGTACACAACGGTCTGGAACCAGAACTCGTCAATCCCGCCGCGTAGCAGGATCGGTAAAAGAACCGCCGCCGTGGTGCCTGCTCCGCCGCAGACGCACAACAGCGTGTTCCGTGTCAATAGCCGGATTGAGTGTTGTTGCTTATACTGCCGTAAACACCAGTATACCAAGATCGCTGCAGCCGGGAGCGCAGCGATCGGTTTGAACAACAGGGCGAACGCCGCGCACGCTCCAGCCAGAAGCCAGACCCATGCTTTAGCAGACCCGGTTTTGTAAAACGACAGGACAAGCAGACCGGTCAGCGGCATGAGCATGAACGGTTCAGTATTGGCCGCCACGCCGGTGAACGCGCGAGCGGAGAGCAGCGGGATGGCCATGAGCACCGTTGCCATGCCCGGGATTGCCCCGGCCTGTTTTTTGACAAAGAGAAACAAGAACAGGAGCGTGAAAACGTTGAACAACGCCAGCATCAGGCGCGGCGCCCACAGGGTAAACGGGCCGATTTTGTGCGCAAGCCAGTAGACATACACGATCAAGGGAGGCTTTTGAAGGAAGGTGTCGACATACGGCACCCCGCCCTCGTCAAGGACCCACGCCGCGAAGGCATACTCACCCTCGTCCCGCTCGAACGGCATGGAAAAGGAGTTCCAGTAGGAAAGGACGAAAAGAATGACGGCCGCGAGGAGCAGGGTGACAATCAAAAATGCCGATGGCGTCATACCAAGGAATGATGGTGATAGCCGGCTTTTTTTATTCATGATCCTGTTTTTGAAAAGCCTGCATATTTTAATACTTTCTGGAATATGGCGAAAAATACTTTTTATCGGGATTCGAAAACCGCGTTTTTTATATACCGCCTGCTGGCGGTGCTGTCCGGTATCGGGAGCTTCCGTCTTGTCCGGGAATACCGGTTTTCCGGAATATCGGGGTGGTCCTGGTTTACATTCCGCAGGTTAGACTAGTCACGAGCGCCGATCTATTTTCCGCCATTATCGTTGCATGGTCAGCGGGATCTTCTTTTTCAGTTGTGCTATATCGCCGCGGATCGCTGCCGCGATTTCCTCCTGCCGTGCGATTTCAGCAGACGTGCGGGCCGCTTCCAGCGTTTTAACAGCCTCGTCCCAGCGGCCGCAGCGGGAGAGGGCTGCTGCCAGGTTTCTCCGGTTTGGTACGTTACCCGGATCAAGAACGGCGATGCGCTGATAGTATGGAACCGATTCGCATTCCCGGTTTGCCTGCATCAGGGCAGATGCGCACAGGTTGAGTGCTGGAATCGAATGCGGCGAATGGCGCTCCAGATCCTGAAAATAGGCAAGCGCATCGCCCGGCCTTCCTGCTTTCATAAGGACCATGCCGAGATTATAAAGAACGTTGGGGTCGCCGGGGTGGGCTTCAAGAAGCCTGTGGTATTCATTGACCGCCTCGTCGGTTTTTCCTGAAACGGCAAGCGCATAGGCGAGGCCACCGCGCGCATCGGGTATCGATGGATTGAGCTGCATGGCCTTCTGGAAATAGGCGATGGCGTCAGAGGACCTGCCGGTTTGCACGAGGACATTACCCATATTGACAAGTGTTTCAGTATTGTCAGGATCGATCGAAAGCGCGGATTGAAGATAAGGAAATGCCTCGCCCGGCCTTCCGGCTTTCGCCAGAATCACGCCAAGATTGTTGTTCGCCTTGGCATGGGTTGGGTGTATCGCGATGGTTTTACGGTAAAACTCTTCCGCCTCGTTTGTCCTTCCCTGCGATGCAAGGTGTGACCCGAGGTTGTAGGTAGCCATCCAGCAGGCCGGGTTTTTTTTTAGGGTGACTTTGTAAAGGGTCTCGATGTCGGAATACATACTCGATTGTTTCCAGGTAAGCCCGGATAAAACGGCCAGTATGATGCCGAAAATAGCAGGAATGACCTTGGACTTGTTGTATCTGCCGCATAGGTAATAAACAACAGCCACGAGCAATACGATCGGGCCGATGGATGCCAGATACTGAAAGTGATCCGCGACAAAGGAATAGCGGAAGAAATAAAGGTTGACAAAGCCGAGCGCAGGGAAAAGGGTAGCTGCATAATAAACAAGCGTAGCAAAAGGAGCTCGATAATGTTTACGAAGAAACCAGGTGAAAAACCCCAATGCACAACCGGCAAGAAGGAATAGATATTGATAAAATTTTGCAGCGCTGATGTTCCATTGAGGATAGATAAAGGAAAGGTTGACGGGAAAAAACAACGAACTTAAATAAAACCAGAAAGCACGGCTGGCTATGAGTAACCGTTCAACAAAAGAAAAATTAAATTCCTCCCCTTGCGCCTGTACGTAGGTACGCTCTACCCAGGCGATAAGCAAGCCTGATGTCATACCAATAATAAAGAACGGCAATAGGGGGAGAAAATCTTTTTGGAATAAAATTCTTTCTCGTTTCCACCAGAAAATCGAAAGTAATACTAGCGGCAAAACAGCGACTACCGGTTTTGATAAAAGGCCACAGGTGAAACAGGCAAGTGCAAGTAAGTAAAGTTTGGTTTTTCGGTTTTTATCGAAATGGAGATAAACAAAAGCGGCTAACATGAAAAAAACGCCCGAAAACGTATTTTTTAATTCCGTAATCCAGGCAACTGATTCTACCTGTACTGGATGCAACATCCATATTGCCGGTGCCATCCACCCACCGGGGATTCGCAAAAAGCGGAGGATGCGAAAAAGCAGGAGTGCAGAAAAAATATGCAACAGGATGTTACAAAGATGATATCCAAGCGGGTTGTCGCCCCATAGCCGATGCTGTAACCAAAAAACAGTATGCAGGAGCGGATAATATTGCTGTGTCGCCCCTATTTCAGTCCAGATGCGAACAAGCCCATTAATCGAACGCAATTCCTGTTTTGTAATATTGGCATCATCGTCCCAGATCGGGGTGCCGTTCAAAGCCGGGTAGTAAGCAGCAAAAGTCAGAAAAACTAAAAATAAGCCAAAAAGCACATCTCTAGTGCCAAGCGAAAAAACGCCCGCTTTTTCTCCGTTCTGCGTGATTGGTGCTGGTACAACTGTTTTTTTACGCGAGCGCATGGCCATAAAACAGGAATACGATTATGGGCATTGAGGGTTAGGCTCTTTGTCTGAAAAATATGCGCTTCTTGCGTATATTTTTCAGACGGTGGATTTGAGTAACGAGTCTTGTTCCATGGTTAAAATCATGGTAATCATTGCTTATTCCGGAGAATCCGGGTTAGAACTGAAGCTCAAAAATGACACCTCGGTTCATTGTTGTACCATCACCCAATTGGCCGACATCATTGAAACCGTAGCCCCAGAGGGTTCCATCTGTTTTCAGAATGAGGACATGGGAAGCACCCGCACTCATTTCTTCAACATTGCTGGTGATCAGACGAGCGTACAAACTGAAGTTATACCCTGGATCAAGGTCGGAGCCACATCCCCACAATTCACCGTTGTTTTTCAGGAATAGCGAGGTGGTTCCTTTTGCGGCAACTTTTTGGACACCAGTCAGAGGAACGCCAGGGGCGGTAAGGACCTGAACCGCCATTCGGCGTGTTGTCGTGGTTCCATCGCCGAGTTGTCCGGTTGAATTTGAACCGAAGGCGAATGCCGTACCGTCTGTTTTTGACACTATGGAAAAAGAAGGCCCTGTTGCACAATCGTGCACACTGGTCATGCACGGGATTGGTGTCATATATTGGTCCCCGGAATCTCTCCCGAGTTGTCCGCTGGAGTTGTTACCGCACGCATAGAGGTCGCCATTGATTCGAAGTATAAGTGTATGGCCCCAACCGGCGGAGGCTTTTTTAACAGTTGAAACAGATGATATGAAAACAGGACTAGGTTGATTGTCTTCATTCCCAATCCCAAGACACCCAGAACCGTTGCCCCCCCAACCCCACAGTGAACCATCGGAAATAATCATATAACTTTCATATCCACCTGCATTAATTACGCTTACCTGGGCCGGGGCGACAGGTATGGATACTGGATCATGACGGTCTATCTTTGACCCATCACCAACCTGTCCTGCGATATTATATCCGCAACCCCACAGTGTTCCATCCTGTTTAAGAATGAGGGTATGTGCTGATCCGCCCGCCACATTTTTTACATTGGAATTAACCTGGCGAAGCGAACGGCGCATCGTGGTCGTGCCATCCCCAAGATCGCCTGCAAAGTTTTCGCCGCAACCCCACAGCGTCCCGTCCGTTTTAACAATAAGTGTGGAATAGTCGCCCGCAGACATGGTCTTTACCTTTGCATAAAACCGCGCCGTATCGCTGACAACCGATCCTACGCTATTGGAAACCGTCACCGTATACCGTCCACTGTCACCTATCCCTGGTGAGGATAGGGTCAGGGTCGCGCTGGTGGTGCTGGTGATTACGGTGCCGTTCTTACGCCACTGGTAGGTCGGCGCGGGCCTGCCTGTCGCCGCAACGGTAAAGGTCGCTGTCTGGCCGAGGTGCAGGGTCTGGGATTGCGGCTGGGTGGTGATGACGGGCGCGTAATTGACGGTCAGGACTGCAGCGCTGCTGGTCACCGAACCCACGCTGTTGGTTATGAAAACCGTATAACTGCCGCTGTCGCTCCGCGCGACCGACCCGATGGCGTACGAAGCCCCCGTGGCACCGGAAATCGCGGTGCCTTCCTTCCGCCACTGGTACGTCGGCGCAGGATTGACGTCGGCATTGATGGTCACGGAAAACGTCGCGGATTGGCCCACGTTTCGGGTCAGGCTCTGCGGCTGGGTGACGATGGACGGTGCGACCGGCACGTTCACAACCGTGATTTTGATTTTTGCCGTATCGCTCCAGTATCCGTCGGTCACGCGGACATAAAAGCTGTCCGTGCCGGCCCAGTTGGTCGTGGG
>JAFGOU010000244.1 GCA_016926315.1 Chitinispirillaceae bacterium | reverse complement strand
GGTAATAGACCTCGGTCGGCGGGCAGTGAAGCTGCAGCAGGTCGATCGCATCGGTTCCCAGATTAACGAGGCTGCGCTCCACGAACGCGGTCAGGTTTTCCCGGTTGTATCCCTTGGCCGTATGCGGGTTCAGGCGGCGGCCTGCTTTGGTGGCGATATACAAAGGCTCCGTGCGCTCCTTCCGGAGACGGGCAAAAAGCCGCTCGCTGCGGCCGTCGCCGTACACATCTGCGGTGTCGAAAAAATTCACGCCGCGGTCGAGCGCCGCATGCAGCGCGGCCATGGATTCCTCATCGCTGACCGTTCCCCACGTGCCTCCGATCGCCCAGGCCCCGAAACCGATCGACGAAACCTTCCATCCCGTGCGCCCTAATGCCCGGTATTCCATGGTGCTGACCCCTTATTTCCCTTTTTCGTATTGTTGTTTCACCGCCGCGGTGACCTTGTCGTAGTCTTCGAGCGGGATATTGTTCTTCAACAGCGTTTTTACATAAATCAGCTTCTGATACGCATCCTGTGTTTTCTGGAGCTCAAGGAACCGGTAGATGTCCACCAGTTCCTGCAACGCCTGCTCCTTCTCGGTTATCTTTTTGTCCCTGGTGCGAAGCTGCTGCAGCTCGTAGGCGATGCGCAGCCGGTCCTTGCGCACGTCGTTAACGTGCGTTGAACGCGACGCCAACGCAAAAGCGCCCGCTGCGCTGTCCTTTTTCTCCGCCGCGCGTTTTTTCGCACTGGCGATCATATCGGCGAGCGCGAAAGCGGCAGTGCCGGAATCATCAACCGCGGTCAGAAGCGAGGTGTCCCTTTCTGCTTCAAGCGTTTTCTGCCTGATGACGGTTTCGAGAATGGCCCGGTCAACCATTCCAATCCGTTCCGGTGAAACGCCGGCGGTTTTCATCGCATCAAGCTGCCGTTCCGCCGCAGCCGGTCCGTTCCTGCGCAGAAAGGTAAGCGCGGCATCGACGAGCGAATCCTCTCTTGAAGAGAGCTTCCGGTATAGTAATTCATACTCGCTGTTGAGCCGGTTCCATTCGAACGGGACCAGACGGCTGCGCAGGGAGCGTATCCGGCGTCCGCTGAAACCGTTTTCGCGGCGTGCAAGGGCCAGGTCGTTTTTCGCCAGGGCCGCTTTAAGGCCGTCGAGCGATTTCCTGACAAGCGCGCGCTCGTCATCGTCATTCATCCGCGCCGAGACCCTGGCTTCAAGCGCGGCGTACCTGGCGGTCGAGAGGTCGAGATCGTCCCGGTTCACTTCACAATACACCAGTTCGGACCGCGCGCTGTCAAGCCGGCCTTTTTCAAGCGCGGCCTGCAGGGCTGCCGGAATTTCCCGGCCAAGCGACTGGCCGCGCTTTGTGATTGCTTTTTCCACATCGATCCCTGCTCCGGGTTTGACGGCTTCCATCTGCTCCTGAAACGACCTGAGCCGCCGGAATGACGGCCTGTTCCTGCCAAGCTCCGCATTGAACGAGGCGATCAGATCGTTGACGCTCTTCTGACGGAACCGGTCTTTTTCGAGCAGGAGGCCTCTCTCTTCCAGATAGATCTGGCCCTCCAGTTCTTTCGCCTTCCCGAGAATATACCCGCGGTTCGGGTCCCCTTCAGCCATGGCGCGGAGTTTTACCGCTATCGCCCGGGCCGAACGGACCGCCGTCTCTCCGGTCATCCCGCTTCCCGGATCGTCAACGCTGGTCAGTACATAATACGCCCGGTCGACCAGGGAATCGACGGTGTTCTGGGTGATGCCGGGGGCGGCATAAAGTACCGGTGCAGGGAAAGCCAGAAACAGGAGGAGCATTTCAAACAATCTGCGCATAGCCGTAAAATACAACCGGGAAAGTATCCTTGTTTCAGTAATCCGGTACAAGGACGGGGTTTTCATCACCAGTATACCGGATTTTTCCGGTGAGGTCCAGGATCGCCATGTTCCTGCATTGACGCCCTGACGCTGATTGTATTTTTACCGCATGAAAAAGACGATCGAAGATCTCCGGATTAAAAAGAAAAACCGGGTTCCGATCACCATGTTGACCGCCTACGATTTTCCCACGGCTCTGGCCGAGGACACGGCGGGCATCGACGCGATCCTGGTCGGCGACAGCGTGGGAACCAATGTGCTCGGGTACGCTTCGGAGTGCGAGGTTACCATGGCCGACATGCTCCACCATACCGCCGCGGTCTGCCGCGCGGTGCAAAAGGCGTTTGTTCTTGCCGATCTTCCATACCGGGCCGCGGAAAATGTGGAAGACGCTCTCGCCAATACCCGGAAGCTTCTTGAAAAAGGAGCGCAGTGCGTCAAAATAGAAGGGTGGCAGGAGATCTCGCCAATCATCGAAGCGTTGGCAGGCCATGACATTACGGTCTGCGGCCATATCGGTTATAATCCGCAGATCCACGGCCCCAGGCCAAAGGTATTCGGAAAGAATGCTGAAGAGGCGCAGGTACTCAGGGAATCCGCACGTGTCCTGCAGGAAGCAGGAGCACAACTGATTATCGCTGAAAAAGTTGCGCAGGATGTTGCCGGCAGTATCGCGTTCGACCTTGCCATTCCGGTCATTGGCATCGGCTCCGGGAACCGGTGTGACGGCCAGGTGCTGGTGATAAACGACCTTCTTGGAATAACCCAAAGACGTTTCAGGCACGCGCGCCGTTACGCGGAGGCGCACCAGACCATGGTCAGCGCAATCGAAGCCTATGCCGCGGACGTGGAGACCAGGCGTTTCCCCGGCCCGGAACACGAATCAGGCATGAGTCCTCCGGCCTGAAATACCGTACCGGCTGGGATCGGTTTCGGCGATCCAATTTTTCCCCATGTTTTCCGTAGTTGTTACCATCAGGGTAAAAATGCTTTTTATCAGGTTCGACCGTTAGCTATTTTCCATGCAGTCATTCCTTTACCCCGATGGAGCTTATGCTGGAACAGTATCTGCTTTTTTTCTGGAAACGAAAACGCGTCCTGATCATCAATTTTGCGGTAGTTTTTCTGGCGGCGTGGATATTCGCGTGGTTTATTGCCAAAAAGGAGTACCGGGCACAGACCACCTTTCTTCCGCCGAGCGGAGAAACCGCATCTCCGCTGGCGATCATGGGTATCGCCCTGCCGTCGATTGCCGGTGGTGCCATCCTGACCGAACAGATAGAAGTCATATTCAACTCCCGGGCTCTTAAACGGCGGATGATCGAGAAGTTTGATTTATACGAGCTTTTTAAACTGAGCGAGAGCATCAACAAGTTCGAACTAGCGCTCCGCAAGCTCGTGTTTTATGTCTCGCTCCATACCATCGAGAAAGGGAGCATGGGATTCGAAAAGATCCTTTCCTGTTCGATCACCTGTTATCACCCGTCACCCGATACCGCCAAGCTGATGTGTGACTACGCTTTCCACCTCCTCGATTCCACGGTCAAACGGATTTCCATGAGCCGGGCCTTCCGCAACCGCCAGTTTATAGAAAAACAACTGGCGAATCATAAGATTACGCTTGACAGCCTGCAGAAAAAATTCGAATTGTTCCAGATCGACAACAAGGCGTACGTGGTTCCGGAGCAGATGCGGTTGTCGCTGAAGTCCTACGCCGAACTGAAGTCCGCAGCGATCTTCAACGAGCTCAAGTTAAAGGCGCTCGAACGGGAGTTCGCGCAGGGCCTGCCCGAAATCGAGGAGCTCCGCAAGACCGCGCGACTCTACAACGAAAAACTCAAACAAATGGAATCCGACAACACCCTGGCGGTGATCCCGAGTCTCGGCGTCTCGTCAATCCTTCTTCCACAGTATAATAATTTGCTGCGGGAGACCGAGGTCCAGACCGAGGTCATACTGCTGCTCGAACGCGAACTCGAGCAGGCGCGCATGCAGGAAGCAAAAGACGTTTCGTCCTTGGTGGTCGTCGACCCGGCCTACGTGCCTGAATACAAATCCCGGCCGAAACGTCTTTTTCTGATGGGGTTTATACTTCTCATCGAGCACGGATTCATTTTTCTGTTGTTCTCGTATCAGTTCTACTTCAACAACGTAGTCATCCGCAACAAGCGGGTGCAGCAGTTCATCCAGACGGTTAAAAACGGTTCATAAGGAGACGACCGATAATGACGTTTTCCAGGTTCACTATCGAACGCTTCCTGCGGTCGGCCTTTGGCGTTGCCCTTCTTGCCGCCGGCGCAGCGGGCCAGAATTTCATGATACCACCTTCGACGCAGCAAAACCCCATGACGCCGGTAAATCCGGACGGTGTGGACTATACCACGCTTTCAAAACAGAACGACCTGGCTTCAACCGACTATTCCGCCCGGGGGCTTATCGACAACTCGATCGACGACGAGTCATATTGTATCGGCGGCGGTGATATTTTCATGATTTCCGTTTTTGACCGCAGCACGAAGGTTATCTATGCGACGATCAACCAAAGCGGCGATCTTTTTATTCCCCAGATGGGAACCGTTTCGATCGGCAGAAAAAACCTGCGGGAAGCCAGGGCGCTTATCGCGGGGTATTTCAAGGCAACAATGAAAAAAGGGGCGGATCCCTACGTATCCCTGTATCGGGTCAAGACCGCGACCGTTTCCGTAAGCGGAGCGGTAAACAATCCGGGAACGTTTGAACTTCCCGGCACCATGCGCATCTGGGACGCCATCAGGGCGGCCAGCAGGGAGTTCAAGGAAACGAGCGTCAGGGGACTGATGCTCGAAAACGACCTCCGATCGGTCATGCGACGCAATCGGGACACCACCGACCGGTTCGACCTTCTCTCGTTTATTTACAAAAACGACTTTTCTCAGAACCCCTATGTCTACCCGGGAGACGAAATTTTTCTTCCTCCGGTCACCGACCGGGTGTTCATCCACGGCGAGATCAGCGGCCCCATGACCGGATGGGTTCCGCTCCGCGTCGCCGAACGTGCCGGTCGCTTTCTTTCGCTGTTTACCCTCAACACGAACACCGACACCGCGAACATCCTCCTCCTTCGGAAAACATATCACGACAACGGTACGATCGCCATGGAAACCTTCACGCTATCCCTGTCCTCCGAACGGGAACTGCGCAACGGGGATATCATCACCATTCCCTCAAGAAGGAACGTCACGGAGGTGTTGCTCGCGTCAATCGAGGGTGAGGTGAAGCGGCCGGGAACATACCCTATTGTCAAATCCGGCACCCCCGTGAAGGAGCTCATCGCCATGGCCGGTGAAACGACCCCGTATGCCAACATGCATAAGGCGGCAATCGTCAGACGGTCACGGTTCGGTACTTCCGCGCCGTTCATCATGGAAGGCAAGAGCTCAGAGTTCGGTGAGCCGCTGGCGAAAGTGCGGCCGGAGCTGGGATCGGCACTTGGTCTCATGACCTCCACCAAGGATTATTCCATAATCAGGATACAGGACCATCCCGACGTTTTCCTCGAACCCAACGACCACATCGTGATTCCGCGTGCCGAAAAAATGGTCTACCTCAGCGGCAATGTCGCCATGCCGGGCGGCTATCCCTTCAAAGCGGGAAAAGACAAGTCTTATTACATCGCGCTGGCGGGCGGCATGACTGAAAAAGCGGACAAGTCGAACATCTATCTTGTCGCCCAGTACGGGGAGGTTCGCCAGGTGTTCAACCGCGATACCATTGAGGACGGCGACCTGATCGTGGTGCCCATCTCCCAGGAGTATAAAAAACTGACCACCATCGTTCTCCCCATCCTGGGCGCCACCCTCAGCATGTTCGGCCTGCTCGTGGGCCTTTTTGCCACCCTGAAATAGCGACGCGATCCCGGGAAAGGCCGTGCCATGATTGCCGTCACGATGTCCGTTGCCGCGTACCAGGACCTTCCGGCGATTCGCCTTTTTTCCAGACGGTGACCCATGGCCAGCCGTCCCGGAAAACGTTTCTCCCGCGTCGTCGTCGTCGCCGCCGTTTTGGGAGCGTCCGTCCTCACGGCGATCGTTGCCGCCATTGTCGCGATTTCGCTCCCTCCTGTCCAGCGGCGCGCCCTTTCCGCGGTCGAGCGGGCCGTATCCGGCGTGCTGTCCGCCCGGGTCACCATCGGATCGCTCCATACCAACATCGTCGACCGCATCGTGCTGCGAAACGTGGCGCTTGTAGGCGACAGCGGATACGGCGACAGCCTGACCGTCGAACGGGTGCGCATACGGTACGACCTTTCCACGCTCCTGCAACGCGCTGTTAACCTCCGCCGCATACGGCTTGACGGCGCCCGCGTCCGCTGCGTCAGGTCGGCCGGCGGCGTCC
>JAFGOU010000243.1 GCA_016926315.1 Chitinispirillaceae bacterium | reverse complement strand
TCGATAAGCGCATCTGCGCCAAGGATGCTCAACCGCGCATAGAGTTCCGGCGTTGTTTCCCCGGGTCCTATGGAAAGTTTCTTCTGCAGAAGGATCGCTCCGGTGTCCACGCCATCATCGATCCTGAAAATCGTCACCCCGGTCTCGTTTTTTCCCGCCTCTATCGCACGCTGGATGGGCGCCGGTCCGCGGAATTCCGGCAGCAGCGAGGCATGGATATTCAACGTACCGAGCGGTGGAACCGAAAAAAGCGAACGGGGCAGCATACGAAACGCCACCACCACGAACAGGTCGGCGTGGTAACGTAAAAGCGTATCAGCAAGTCCGACGGCTTTCAGATCCGTCGGCGTCAGGATGTCGTTGATCCCGCGTTGCCGGGCGAACGCCACAACCGGTGAATCGCGCAGTTTGAGCCCTCTGCCCTGAGGTTTTGCAGGCGTGCTTACGATGGCACCGATACAATGGGATTCCATAAGCCGTTCCAGTGCGGGCAGGCCGAATGATGCAGAACCTAGGAAAACGATATTCATGGCAACCTGAAAATTACTTTTTGGAGGAAGGATACACACTGCTTTATTCCGGCTATAAAGAAGGCGAATAATCAACGAATCATTTGATTTTCCCGATGCCAGGAGGTAATTTCCCTTTTACCACATAGTTACCCGGTCTTTTTCCGCAAAGGATGGGTCATGTCCACGACCTTCTCTCCTGTTGAATCTCTTGAATTATTGTGCCGTTTTTGCGATAAAATAACTCCCTGTCAGCTTGACCGCAGTATCGCGGAAAATGGAAGGACAATCGATCGTAACGCCACCTTTGAATATTACTGCACAAAGTGTTTTAAAACAGCGTGTTATTGCGGAAATGACCTTATAGAGCAGACAAAATCAAAGCCTGATAAAAAGCAGCCTCCCCGCGACTATTCGCCCATGGAACACTATTATATCGGCGAAAAACTTTTCCATAAAAAATTCAAGTCAGCGGGCCTTGTGGTCGGAAAAGAACCCGGCATGCCAAGCCGGATTGTCGTACTGTTCGAAAAGGGCGGGATGAAAAGGCTTGTGCAGGACATGAAGTAGCGGTAAATAAAAATACTCCCTCACCCGAACCGGATTACCATTCGGTCTGCATAGACAACACCAGCGAAGGCATCACCTGCCAGTCGGAAAACTCTATGCCGGCATCCAGACGTACTTTCCGGCTGATAACCTCGGTAAGCACTCCGATGCCGGCGCACAGGGTGACTCGGTTGGCCCGGAAATAGTCTGTTTCGGATTCTCCCTGCAGCATCGCGGCGAATGCTTCCATGTCCCTCCAGCTCACCGCATAGCCGCAACGAACGACCATCTGATCCGGCACCAGTTCCATCTCAGCACCGGGTTCGAACAACAGGTAATCGTTCCTTTTCTTGTTGAGATCCAGAGAGAGTCTCATCATGGAGATATAGCGCGGCACGTACGAAATGCCTATTTCGATTGCCGTGGGGAGCGGATAGCGATCTTCGTCGGTATATCCCGATCGTACCCATCCGACATTATGAACAACGAACCCATAGGTAAGACGCGAATTCCAGGAACGGTACAGCATGCCGCCGTCAACGACGATTCCATCGGCGGACCAGCGGTCGACGCCGTTAGAAAGGTAGTCATACACGCCTTTGATGGCAACACCAGCGGCAACGTCACTCGCCAGCGTTCCCGCCCACGCAATGGCGCCCGAATAAGCATCGGCACGTGCTACCGCGCCGGTGGAAACCGGACTGTTGTCGGGGCCGATATCCGTCACGTTGATTGCGCCGCTTGTAAACCCCAGTATGCTGAATGCCGCAACCCCCCGTCCCGGCACCGGCATGGCATAGGAAAGCGGCGCGCCGAACACCCCGCCCCCGAGCTGCCGGTAACCGGCCACGACCTGTCGTGAGGACATGAAACCAAGAGCGGCTGGATTTGAGAAGATCCCGTACCCGCCATCAGGCAAAGCCGCTGAAGCGCCTGCCAAGGCCACGCTGCGCGCGTCATAATTGAGGTTGAGGAAACCCCATCGTTCACCTCCCGCATTGCGATATTGCGCGTTAAGCGGCATGAAGCATGTCGTCACGATGCTGCATGATAAAAAAGCGGCCTGAATTAAACGGGTTTTTTTTAGATTCATAGAAGGTATTCAGCGGTTGCGAACTTTCCCGTAGCGTAGGGAAAAATAGTTCCTGTCATCTTCCTTCACTTCAATTTTATGGGCAGCGCCTTCCTTGAATTTTCCCAGGGTCAGCGTCCATGGGCGGTCATTCATAACCGTTACGGTAATGTCGGTGACCGCTCCGGTTTTTCGGCACAAAGCAGAGCGGATCTCTATGCTATCCGTTTTCCACCGCATATTTATTGCCTTTTTTTTATACCACAACGAATCATACGGTCCTGTGGCAACGGAACTCAATCGTTCGGGGATACGCCCCCTGATAATGTCGATAAGGTCGCCAAAGGTCAAATCGCCGCCCCACCCAATCGTGAGGGTGTCCATGATCTGATCGCGGCGGAACGAAAAGGTCCTGTTGTCCATGATGACCGATCCGAATGACGAATCCGCGGTAATCGTCGCGACAACGATCCCGAGCGGTCCGTACCACTGCGCATTGAAACCGCCGCTCGAATCGGCGGCGACATCGATACTTCCCTGAAAAAAGTCACGTCCGGTGCCGATCATCACCGTGCCGTTGGCAGCAAAAGACGATGCACCCCGCTCCCGATGAAGGATTTCAGCTCCCTGCAAGGGCACCGAACCCTGTCCCGGTCGAGGGGGAGACGTACAGGTGATTCCCAGAAAAATCGGGATACAACCGGCCGTCAGAATCGCACACCGGCGCATGGCCATATCAGGGGACTCCGGAGGGGAGGGATGTTTTAATAAACGGGACGAGGTGCATGATTTTCATCCGTACGCCGTCTTCGTCTTCCGCCTTCAATTCAAGGCTTCTGCGGTATGCGGTCGCTGCCGCCGTCAGGTCGTTTCTCTTGACCAGGATATCCCCAAGGTGCTCATACACCACCGGATCGTTGTCAATCCGCGCGATAGCCCTGGTTATGTAGTCGTATGCCGCGTCAAAATCACCCTTCTGGTAGAATATCCATGCATACGAGTCAAGGTAGGCGCCATTATCGGGATCCCTGGCAAGGGCCGCGGCGATCAGGCGGGCGGCGCTGTCAAGCTTGATCCCCTTTTCCGCCCACATATACCCAAGGTAATTCAGGGTTGCCGGATCGTCCGGCTTCAGAGTAAGCACCTTTTTAAACGTGACCGCTGCCTTGTCGATGTTTCCAAAGCGCTCATAACTGCTGGCGAGTTCAAACCAGGCGGCAGCATCTGAGCTGTCAAGGGACAGCGCGGCGCGGAACGCTTTCAGTGCCCGGCCATGCTCTTTGCGCATATTGAGAACGGTTCCCTTGAGTCGCCATGACGAGGGGGTGCGGGGCGACCGCCTGACCCAGCGCTCGGCGACGGCGAGGGCTTCATCCAGTTTCTTTTCGCGTATGGCAAGATAACAACGCTCGCGCCAGGCATCATCCATACCGGGATTCAATACGACGGTTTTTTCGATCTGCAGCCGCGCCTCATCGGTGCGTCCGGTTGCCGCAAAAACGAGTCCGAGATGGTAGTGAAGGTCAGGATCGTCATAGGACGATTCCAGGAGTTTTTTTAAAAGGTCTTCGGCCGCGGCAAATTCACCATGGTAATAGTACAGGATGGCAAGGGTCCTCCCGTAAACCTGCTCGTAATAAAGACCGCGGCGGTACAGAAGCCGGTAGTAGATGATCGACTGCGCATAATCGCTTCTCCGCAGAAATACCTGTGCCGCATTTCTGGCGGCCTCCGCCCACGTGGAATCGACGGCAAGCGCCTGGTTAAAACAGTCAATCGCGGCGGCCGTATCACCCCGGGACAGCGCAACGACACCCTGGATATCAAGAAGCGGAGCTTTTTCGCCGTGTTCCTTAACAAGCAACAAGGTGAGCGAATCGGCCGCGTCGTAGTGTCTCGCGTCGATAAGCATACGAACGACCTTGAGGCCGAGTTCGAGAGAACCCCTGTTCCTCCCGAAGAAAGCAAGATAGTTCCGCAGCGCCTTGGAACCGTTCCCGATCGATTCGTACATGATGGCCAGCGAATAGTAATCGTTCATCGCCGGATCGGCAATGCTTTCGAGGGTCTCTATTGCACGCTGGAATTCACCCGATTTGATATAGATACCGGCCAGAACTCTTTTTTCTTCTGAATCAAGCTCATCTACCGCCCGGTTACCCTTGACAAGAAGCACCGCCTGGGTAAGTTTGCCGGCATCGATATAGATGCGGACGAGCTGGTCGCGCAGCACGCGGGAGGCGGGATCGAAATCATAGGCAAGGGTGTAAAAACGCTCCGCCTCCCGGTGCAGACCCCGCCGTTCCAGATCGCGCGCCATGATGAAATAGGTTTCTGCTTTCGCCCGGGACATCTCCCCGCGCGACTGGCTTTGCACCGGATGCAGCACCGGGAAAGGGGGTGGCGAACAGGAAAAAAGGAACAGCAGCAACGGTATGCACAGGGAAAGACCACCCATGATTCCCCGCCGCCGGAAATGATGAAAAAAAGAGCAACCGGACATGGTCTTGCCCGCGAACGACATTATCGGATAACGGAAACGGTTATAGCAACGGCGCTCCCGAGCGGAACATCGTCACCAGGAGGGATCGACTGCGAGATCACGGTTCCCGGCAGCAGCGAGTGATCATTCTTATACAGCGTTTTACCGATCTTCAGCCCGCTCATCACCAGTTTTTTCTTTGCCTCGGCAATCGGTTCGCCGACGATATTGGGCATCTCAGCGCTGGTCGGTTTCGGCCCTTTGGAAAGGACGATATTCACCTTCATGTCCCGGGAAATGGTCGTCCGGTTAAACGGCTCAGTCCGTACGACAAGGTCTCGGTCATGCCTGTCGTCCCAGGTCCGGATGATCTCACCCACCTGGAATCCGAACTTATTCAACTCGCTGCGCGCCTGCCGCTCGGTCATGTTCATGAGGTCGGGAACCACGGCGAATTCTTCTCCTTTACTGAGTACCACCAGGACCCTTCGACTTTTCTTCACCTTTGTTCCGGCATCAGGAACCTGGCTGATGATGGAATTGACCGGCAAAGTGGAATGGTACTCCCGGCTCTTGATTTCCGTTAAAAGCCCGGCCTTGAACAGCGTCTCCCTGCCCTGTTCAAACGGCAGACCCGCAATCTCCGGGACGACAACGATACCGCGGTCGATACCGACGATACGGGGCATCACAACGCTGTCGGCGAACACTATTCCGCCGATCAGTGCGGCTACGCTTATGCCGAGAGCGACCGGAACATATATCAGCCAGAATGAACGGACCGGAACCGAGATCGTGTATCGTTTTTGCGGGTTCATGATATCGTATCGATGAAAAAATAGTATTCCGGCAATGGTAAAAAGCGGACAAACGAATCGCTTCCGGGGATTTTTTCAGACCCTGCCACCAGGGCTCTCTGTCTCTCGCCGGTATGACAATCCTTAAAGGGGACTTTTCGAACAGGCGCTATTTATCCGGCCGCCAGGGAAGATCGTTGATGGGTATCTCGCCCATCACCTCAGGACCGGGCCTTAAAAAATAGGCCACGAGCGCGGCAACCCCAACCACACCGACTCCTCCGGTTGACCAGAAAATGATCTTTTTGGTATTGTCCTTGACAATATACCGGTCTATCTTGTCAGGGTCGGTCGTCCATTTGTAGCTGAAAGAGATGATATTATACTCATCGTTGACATGGATTTCCGGTATATGATCGACTTTAAAAACAACCCGTATCTGCGTGTGCCATTCCGGCTTCAGTCCGCGGACGTCTTTGTTGATATCGACCTTGCGCTGTTCTATGGTAAAACCGGTGATGGGCGGTTCCGCGACAGAAGGAACCGGTGCGGCGCTTGCCCTGGTGTCGTTGAACTCGAAAACAATCTTTTTTTCCTTCATTTTTACTTCATAGAAATAGCTCGAAGGCTTGTCCCTGAAAATAAAGTAGCAGCTGACGATTTTCTCATCAGGCTTGTCACCCGGCTCCGGCGAAATCTGGACTCCTTCAATAATGGCATTCTGAACCGGCGCATCGCTTCCCCCGGAATAGCTGAACTCCGATTCAGGACCGAGTTCCGATTCAGGACCGAGTTCCGGTTCAGGACCGAGTTCCGGTTCAGGACCGAGATCAGGAAGCGGCGTTTTACTTTTCTGGTCGGCCGGAGTAGGCGATGGTGTATCGCTGAATTGCGACTCGTCGATAGGAGGAAGATCGAGCTCCTCTTCCTCCACCTGTTGAGAGCTGACCGTCAGAACACCGGCGGAAAAAGAAACCATCAGCATGGCAGCCAACAGATACGTGACCGATGCATACTTCATAATAATTTCGCCTCTACGATCGTTGATGAGCAGGACGTTTCGCCCAACGGCCTATCTCTTTAAAAATACCCCAAACTCCGGTTATTGTCAAGTCCGGCCGGCAGGTATCAGAGCGTGCGCGCTGAAACAGGGTCTGGCGTATGAGTCTTGCACACTCCCGGCGCATTATTAATTTTTCCATGGGGCGGTATCGGCACGATTCCCGGCCTCTCCTCAGACACCAGAAAAGGACGGCCAGCATGTCCGAGTGTATCTTCTGTAAAATATGCAGGAAAGAGATCACTGCCGAAAGGGTATACGAAGACGATCATGCGATCGTGATAAAAGACATCAATCCGCAGGCTCCGGTACATCTCCTGGCGATGACAAAAAGCCATTATGCCGGGGTCCACGAAGTACCGGAAAACCAGACGATGTTTTTCCCCGGATTGTTTGCCGCGATCGGCACGGTCGTACGCGACAGGAAACTCGATCTTGAAGGATACCGCCTGGTGATAAATTACGGGGAAAAAGCGGGTCAGACCGTGCCGCATATCCATGTGCATATTCTGAGCGGGCGGACACTGAGCTGGCCGCCCGGCTGAGCGATCGTCCCTATCCGACCCGATTGGCGGTCGTGCGCCGCGAAACCGGACGGTCGGAGATCATTCTCGCGCTGATAACATGGGTGCTCCGGTCTTTGGTATTGTACCAGAAAAGCAGACGATCTTTCTCTCGTGTAAAACATGACTCCAGGTTTTTCCTGCATGCGCAGGGGAAAATCTTATTGTGCTTCCTGATAGCCCGCCTGATAAGATGTTCTTCCAATTCGCCCATGGTGCCCTCGTTTGCCGGGAAAGGGTGAACGAGGGGTACTCCGGGAAATACCCCTCTTCGAAAGGATGAATAACCCTTACTGCATCTGCTTTCGCAGGAATGTCGGCACATCCATATCGTCCTCGTACTGGGTGATGACACTCCCCTTGGACACATAGGTCCGCGGTTCCTTGCGCATGTTTTCAGGCTTCAGAAAAGCCGGAAACTCAACGGGAGACGATGAATAGGAAGCCGCGGTGGTCACCGGCTCTTCAGCACCGGCAGCGGCATCCGGAAGCGGCATTGTAGCCGGTTCGACAGGGACCGCGGCCTCGGCCTTCTCCTGCCGCTGCGGGATATGGAGCGGTATGGCCATCTGTTCGACCTTCTTATCGGGCCCTCTTTTAAGCCCGGGAAGAGTGATCGCCATTTTCGTGGAGGCGTTCTCTTCGCGTTTCCTGGCGAGGTTCTGATCGTTGAATCCGGTGGCGATTACCGTAACCCTTATTTTTCCGTTCATTGTCGGATCGGTGACCGCGCCGAATATGATATTCGTGTCGACGTCTTCTCCCACCGCTTCGTTGACCGCCCTCGTCGCTTCCGAAACGTCATAAAGGGTCATGTCGGTGCCGCCGGTCACGTTGATGAGGATCCCCTTGGCGCCGGCGATGGAGACGTCATCGAGCAGCGGGTTGTGGATCGCCGATTCGGCCGCGATCAGCGCACGCTTTTCCTGGTCGCCTTCACAGCAACCGGTACCCATGAGCGCCTCTCCCATACCCCGCATGATGGTCTTGACATCGGCAAAATCGAGATTGACCAGGCCGTGCACCGCTATCAGGTCGGAAATGCCCTTCGTCGCCTGATACAGCACGTCATCGGCGGTCTTGAATGCGTCGATAAGAGGCGTTTTGTTGTCAACAATGGTCAGGAGCTTCTGGTTGGGGATCACGATAAGCGTATCGATCGATCTGCTCAGGTCCTCGATCCCTCTTTTCGCATTTCGGTCGCGGACCTTTCCTTCGAACAAAAACGGCCGCGTGACGATCGCCACGGTCAGGATGTCCATTTCACGGGCGATCTCCGCCACCACCGGTGCGCCGCCCGTACCCGTGCCGCCGCCCATTCCCCCCGTGATGAAAACCATGTCCGAGCCTTCGAGCATCATGGCGATTTTATCACGATCCTCCTCCATTGCCTGGCGTCCGATGTCAGGATTGGCTCCGGCGCCGAGTCCCTTGGTAATCCGTTCGCCGATCTGTATCCGGTGCGGCGCATGGTTGTTCTCAAGCGCCATGGCATCGGTATTCACCGAAATGAATTCAACCCCGCTGAGTCCGGCGTCAACCATGCGGTTGATTGCATTGCCGCCGGCTCCCCCTACCCCGATCACCTTCATCTTGGCAACCGTGTTGAACTGCTCATCCAGCTGAAAAATCATAAAACCTCCCGGATAAGTGAAATGTATAGGTATATCGTCGCTTTGTTTCCATAACGGTAATTCTGGATTCTGAATGTTGAATTCTGCCTTCTCTCATTAAAAAAACTCCTTCACCCAGGTTTTCATCTTATCAAGAATTCTTTTAAACGAATCTTCGCCCCCCAAGTGCTTCCTGCTCTTCCCCTGTTTTTTCGTCACCTGCTCAATCGCGTACAGACACAACCCGACGCCGGTGGCGTGAATCGGGGTTTTTGCCGCCTCGGTGAGCCCGCCGAACCCGGCCGGGATTCCGATTTTGACCGGCATCTCCAGCACCTTTTCCGCGAGCTCTTTGATGCCGTCCATGAGCGCACCGCCGCCCGTAATCACGATGCCTGCGCCGAGCATCTCCGCATATTCGGTCTTCTTCACCTCACGCAGCGCTAGCGACAATATTTCCTCAAGCCGCGGCTCGATGATCGACGCCAGTACGCTGCGTGATACCTCGCGTTGTTCCCGGCCGCCCACCCCGGGAACGCTGATGAAGTCGGCGCCTTTGACAAGAGCGGAGAAGGCACACCCGTGCTTCTTTTTGATCTCTTCGGCCCGCTCGATCGGCGTGCGGATGCCGATGGCAATGTCGCTCGTGACATTCCTGCCGCCGAGTCCCACGACCGCCGTGTGCCTGATGCTCTCGTCGAAATAGATCGCGACGTCGGTGGTGCCGCCGCCCATGTCGATGAGCGCGACACCAAGTTCTTTTTCGTCTTTATCAAGCGTTGCATAGCACGATGCGAGCGGTTCGAGCACCAGGTCGATGACCTTCAGCCCGGCCTTTTCGACGCTGCGGTAGATATTCTGCGCACTCGTCACGGCGCCGGTGATGATATGCACCTGCGTCTCGAGCCTCACACCGCACATGCCGACCGGGTCTTTGATCCCTTTC